>JBGSMR010000106.1:0-3146 GCA_041740065.1 Chthoniobacterales bacterium | reverse complement strand
CGCACCACTCCCTGCTCTCGATCATATTCGCATTCCTTAACGGCCCATTTCATCCCAAGCCCCAGCAACTCATGAAATAATTTCTCCGGTGTCATCCCTGCTTCCTATCATCTTATTCCACCGAAAACAGCGAAGAACCTCTTCACGTTTCACGATTAGCGATAGGGGTTTCCAGAGACTTCGCGTGTTCTGCGGGTTATACTTTACAGAACGTCGATCCGATTCGTCAGCTCGCGTGCGACGATTTCTTGGTCGAGCCAGGCAATGGCCTTGAGATAGCTCTGGCGGTCAAGATAATGACGCAGTTGCGGGTCTATATCTGCAGGAAGGTCCTGCGCCGCTCGATCCAATTGCTCGGAGATGGACTTTAACCGATTGAGGTGCTCCTCCGGATCCCGCTCATAGTGAGCGCGGTCCGCGACCGCATCCAACCGCCCCTGAATCAGGTCGCGCAGTGATTGCAACGAAGTCATATCAATAGGTGCCATCGGTGGAGGGGGGAGGTGCCATCGGGCCGACTGCGCCCGCGTCCATCCGAGGATTAGATCCATACGGGGGTAGCGGAGGCGGGTTGTAGTACGGGTCGGGATTGTTAGTGCATCCGACGAGGGTCAAGCCCGAGAGGCCGACAGTGAAGATGCAAATCGCGGGGAGTGCAGCGAAATTTTTCACAAATAAATCTCTATCACCACCCGCTTAGGCTTTGCAATAATACACAAATGCGGGCGGAAAGTTTCGCATTTCCACGGGAGACGTTTCAACTATCGAAAACATCTCGTGCAAGACGGATCGGAACTTCTTTCCAGTGGGCAACAAATGCGGCCCAAAGTAAGCAAACGTCGTGAATACCGCCCCCGGCGACATCGCGGATCGGATCGCTAGCAGGATCTGGGTTTGGAGCGCGGGATTGAAATTTGCCCACGGCAGCCCTGACACCAAGCTCTCTGCGTTTTCAATTCCATTGGAGCGTAATAATTCCATAAGATTGGTGGCGCAGCCTTCGAGAATCTGTGCCTCTGGAAATCGATTCCGGAGATGGTTTACAAATGCAGCATTTCGTTCCACCGCAAAAAATTTCCCCGTCATTGGCATCGACGCCAAAATCTCGGATGTGAATGCGCCGGTTCCGGGGCCGATTTCAACAACCCGGCTAGCTTTCGCCACTCCGGCCATTTCTACGATGCGTTTGGCAAGGGCCGACGATGACGGAAAGATGGCCCCCGTGCCTTGCGGCGAGCGCACCATTTCGCAGAAGAAGCGACTGAGGCTTCGCGCCTTGTCGAGAGGGTTTTGAACATTCGACGCGCGCGCCCGAGGTGATAAACTGGCTGACATGTGGAGCGAGAGCCTCGTCGAAATCGACGCAGTCGTCAAATACCGATTGGTGATGTATTGCTGACAGAACTAATATTGTCTACAGAAACATCTTGCGAACTTTCAAGGAGACCGCCTATCGTTCCGTGCCTAGACAACCAAGCGGTGGTTCATGCGTGGCATGACGATTTTAAATTTGGTTAATTGAAGTTATGGAAGATCAGTCGCAAATTTATTCACGCTTTGTGGAATCGCATCGGGCAGCGGAGCCGCAGCAGAGCGAGCCAGCCTACGTTCCGCCTCCTGTTGGCCAGAAGCGTTTGGTTCTATCCGCAACTAGTAAAGGGGGAGTTGGGAAGTCTTATCTAACCATTAATTTAGCCGAATGGCTCGATTCAATTAATGTGCCGTTTGTGGCATTTGATCCCGATTGGTGTAATTCCAGTCTCACCCGGTTTTACGATAAGGCCGAGTTTCTTGATATCGGAGACAGCGTGAATCTTGACAATGTCATCCGTGCTCTGGACCGCACGGATCTCATTCTCGTCGATGGCGTGGGCTCCATGCAGAATAGATTTTTGGATTGGCTGGAAGAAACCCGAGTGTTCGACCTCCGCGAGCAGCTCAGCCTCGACATCACCTTGGTGCTCATTATTGAGGAGGATAAAGAAACGGTTTTTCAGGCGGGACAGGCGGTAAAACGCATCGGGTCCCGTGCCGATTGGCTCGTTGTCCGTAATATGAAGACGTCGCCAGTGACGGAAATCTACGACAATAGCAACGCCCGTCGCGAACTCTTGGAGGTGGGGGCCCGTGAAATCACCATCGAGCGACTTCCATGGAACCTCAGCAGCCTGTCTCAGAAAACGAGTCAGAGCATTGGACGCCTGGCTTCTGATGAGAGTGTTTTCTTTCTAGAGCGCCAGCGGATGCGTTCGCACCAACAGAAGATTTTTGAGGAGTTTCAGAAAGCGCGCAGTATCCTCCTCCCGGGGTCGGTGCTCGCGGCGACCTCCCCCGAACCGAAAAAAGAGGAACTGCCTGTCGCCGCTGTGAGAACACGGGTCCCGCCTCAGGATGTCTAGGACAGTTGTCGCATGACACATTCAGATATACGCCGCGGAGCGGGAGAAAATACATCGACGCAGATGTCCAAGCGACTGACGATGGTCGCAATGGACAAGGGAGGGGTTGGAAAGTCGTTTTTTACTATCCTGCTCACCCAATGGATGGCCTCGCACGGCAACAAGTATCTTGCGTTTGATCCCGATTACCAAAACTCCACGCTGACCCGGTATGTCCCAGAGGCGCAGTTTCTAGATACCCGACATTCCGAAAATCTGGATCGAATTATTGAAGTCATGGCGGAGAGTCCGATGGTGATTGTGGACGGGGTTGGCTCCCAGCAGCGGATCTTTCTGGATTGGCTGGAGGAAACGAATCTGCTTTCTCTTCGACACAGCATGGGATTGGCCCTCACTTTAGTCCTCGTGGTGGAGGAAGATAAAGATACTGTGCATCAAGCAGGTGAGGCAGTGGCCCGGATTGGCCACGCTGTGGACTGGCTTGTGGTTAAGAATCAAAAAAATTCTGCCTCCCACCGGATTTATGACAATAGTAAAGCACGCAAAGAATTGCTAGCGTGTGGCGCCCGTGAGATCACTCTTCCAAAACTCCCCGAGCATCTGGTCTTTGTCTTGCAACGGGATTCTTTTACCATTTCCCACGCGATCGAGAGCAATCATTTGTTTTTGATTGATCGGCAGAGGCTGATTAACTACCAACGCACCGTTTACCGCCAACTCGACGAAATTAAGGACATCCTATTACCA
>JBGSMR010000105.1:0-6654 GCA_041740065.1 Chthoniobacterales bacterium | reverse complement strand
GGTGGAGGATTTCACCGTGCTCTCCAAGTCGCTGCGGCCACTGCCTGACAAGTGGCACGGGGTGCAGGATACGGAAACGAAATACCGTCAGCGCTATCTAGACCTAATCGCCAACGAGGCATCGCGTGATATTTTCCGTCAGCGTGCGGCGATCGTGCGCGGTGTGCGGCGGTTTTTGGAAGAGCGTGGGTTTCTTGAAGTCGAGACACCGATGATGCAGGCGATCCCAGGGGGGGCGGCAGCGGAGCCATTTAAGACGCACCATAATGCACTCGGGATGGATCTCTATCTTCGCATCGCGCCAGAACTTTATCTCAAGCGTCTGCTGGTTGCAGGAATGCCGAAAATTTTTGAACTTAACCGGAATTTCCGCAACGAGGGGGTTTCGCGGCGACACAATCCGGAATTCACGATGCTCGAAGCGTATTGGGCATACGCCGACTTTGAGCAAATGGCGGACTTGGTGGAGGAGATGATTTGTTCCTTGGCCGAGGAGGTCACTGGAAGCCTTGTGATCGATCACCGGGATTCGGACGGCAATATTACAAAGACGATCAACCTCACGCGCCCGTGGAAGCGTGAAAGGTATGCGGATCTCATTCGTTCCGTGCAGCCGGACTGGTATGATCTTGATGTCGAGGCGAAGCGTGCGCGGTGCATGGAGCTCGGACTGGATATCTCGCACTGTGTTGCAGAGTTCGAACTCACGCAGCACGTGTTTGAGAAACTTGTGGAGGAAAAATCCATCGACCCTCTTTATGTCACGCATTGTCCGAAGGAACTCGTCCCGCTGGCGAAACAGAATGCGGAGGATCCGTCTATCGTCGATGTCTACGAGCTTGTCATCAATGGCCAGGAGATCTCTCCCGGCTACTCGGAACTGAATAACCCGATCGTCCAGCGCCAGCGGTTGGAAGACCAAAGTGGCGGCGAAACGCAGAAAATCGATCAGGGGTTTCTGGATGCGATGGAATACGGCATGCCACCCGCAGGGGGTATCGGAATCGGGATTGACCGTTTGGTGATGATGCTTACCGGGGCGGAGTCCATTCGGGATGTCCTTTTCTTCCCGCATATGAAACCAAAGTCCTGATTTAGGTCAGCCACAACGATGAATCCTGCCACTTTGTCCAGTCGTCTCCTCAGACGAGGGATTGCACAGGAACGGGTCATTGTCACTGGTGGCCCCGCAAGCGCACCGATCGACGCAATGCGTGTCCTCACGAACCGCTCCACGGGAGAACTCGGAGTGATTCTCGCCAATGCCTTGGCGGCCACAGGCGTAAGTGTGGACGCATGGATCGCCGAGTCAGCATCATCCCGGATGGGGCGCGACGAGCGGGTGCGGTGGGATTCGTTTTCTACGAACGATGACCTGCTCCACCGTTTTGAAGCACTGGCAGCCGAGGGAACCAAAATCGCGGCGATCTATCACGGAGCGGCATTGTCGGACTTCGGCTTGGCGCGGGCCGAGCGCGCAGATGGATCAATCATTGAGGATGGAAAAATTTCCAGTGCTGAGGCAGAGGTGCGGCTTGTCTTGAGGCCGGAGCCCAAGGTCCTGCCGCGGTTGCGCGAGTGGTTTCCCAATGCCTATCTGTGTGGATGGAAGTTCGAAGCCGGTGCCGCTGATGCAGCACGACTCGCCGTTCAAAAGCAGATCCAATCCTGCAGGACCGACGGATGTATTCTGAATGGACCAACGATCAAGGGGTTTGAGTGGCATCGGACGAATGGGAGTTTCGTGGAGGTCGAGGATCGCGCGACGCTGGCTCACGTGCTTGCAAATGCTTTCGTTGCGGGAACGTCCATGGGGCCTTCGCTGCACGCATGATCGAGATCACTGAGAAGTTTCTCGTTTCCATCGGAGGCTGGCCGGCGATGAAACAGGCCCGCGCGATGCACGCAGCCGGCAGGGTGAGTGATGTCGAATACGCACCGCCGAACCTGCGAGGAAGAATCAACGATGGAGGCAAAGAATTTGTGTCCA
Organism: Chthoniobacterales bacterium; assembly: GCA_041740065.1. Lineage (GTDB taxonomy): Bacteria > Verrucomicrobiota > Verrucomicrobiia > Chthoniobacterales > JAATET01 > JBDNGG01. The sequence continues at coordinate 4,664 of JBGSMR010000105.1, read as the reverse complement.
CGCTGCGGTTGCGCAATGCCATTGACATCGAAAACCTTTGCCCGTGCCGCGAGTCCCGGGCGCGCGGGCTGATCTGCGCGCATGTGATGGCTGTTGGTCTCACCTATCTGCGCCCGGCGCCCTCTAAACCACAGCCCTCAACGGCGGCTCCCCACATGAGCAGTGATTTCGGGGCAGGCGGCAGCGCGGCCACGAACGAATGCCCTCGGATCACGGTTCACTTGGAGGGATCATTGCGTCACCTCGAGGCGAATATTCAGTTTTCTTATGCGGCAGACGGCGTCCGGAATGCTTCCGCCGAGGCTGCGGCATTGACGCGATTGCTGGCCGCTGGTTTTTCTGATGAAAAAGGAAAGGCTGCATTGAAGGGCGAGGATACCGTCCTGAAATTCTACGCCGCGCAACTCCCATCATGGCGCAAGGATTGGACCGTGGAAATCGGAGAGCGGTTTGAGCACGTGACGCGTGACTTTGTGCGAGTGCGCCCGGTCGGACGAATCGAAGACGATGGGTCGGGCTGGCTTGATTTTCATGTGCATTACGCCGCGGGGGCAGAGGCCATCTTTTCCCACTCGGATTTAAAACGCATGCTCGATGGCAGCGGCGGTGCAATCCGGCTTAAGAGCGGGAAGATTGCCGTAGCGGACCATGATCTCGCGACCGATGTGGATGAGGTGCTGCGGGATTGCGACCCCCGACAGGAGAGGGGACGCTACCGCGTAAATCCCCGCCAGCGCGGCTATCTTGAGGCCAGTCTGGCACGCTGGACGGGGCAAGCTGAAAGGGATGTTTTCCATGCGATCCATCTTGGAGGCCTTACGGCGCGTCTGCGACCGTATCAGGTCGATGGTGCCCTCTGGCTCGCAAAGCGCGCTGCCGCGGGCCTCGGAGGCTTACTGGCGGATGAGATGGGGCTCGGGAAGACAGTTCAAGCATTGGCCATGATCGAGGCGCTGAGGTTATCTGGTGACCTGCGGCCGGCATTGGTGGTGTGTCCTTCCTCGCTTGTCTGGAACTGGCAGCGTGAGGCGGAGCGATTTCTCCCTGACCTCGCCGTATTGCCGCTCGCCGGGGCGGATCGGGCAGCTAATTTTGTTCGAATCCCTGAGCATGGACTAGTTGTCACCAGCTACGCACTCCTCCGGCGGGACGTGGACGCTTACCGATCCTATGATTTTTGCACCATCATCCTCGATGAAGCGCAGCATATCAAAAACCCGGACAGCCAGAACGCAAAGGCAGCGATCCAGCTTCGCGGAGGCTCACGATTTATCCTCACGGGGACGCCAGTCGAGAATGCGCTATCGGATCTCTGGTCGCTCTTTGAGTTCCTGCTTCCCGGTTACCTAGGGAACAGAAAGGATTTTCGCGAGCGCTACGAGGCGCCACTTTTAGGGACTGGTTCCCCGGACCTGCGCGAACGCCTTGCCCGCAGACTCGCGCCCTATGTGCTGCGACGCTTAAAATCTGAAATCCTCACCGACCTGCCGCCGAAGTTGGAGCAGATCCTTGAAATCGAACTCACGCCACGACAAAAAGCCGCATACACCGAGATTCAGTCAGCGGCGCGGGATCAAGTCGATGCGCTTCGAGAGAAATCCGGCGATGGTGCAGCGCGCATGCGTGTCCTCACGGCGCTCCTCCGATTGCGGCAGGCATCGTGTGATCTGCGGCTGGTTCACCCGGATCTTGTAGATGCCACCGATGTTTCGGCCAAGTTGGATGCGTTGCGGGAGTTGCTTGCGGAGGCAATGGATGGCGGGCATCGCGTGCTCGTGTTCAGTCAGTTTACATCCATGTTGGACAAGATCGGGACGGCGCTCGAGGAAGATACGATCAATTTCTGTCGGCTCGATGGCAGCACCCGGGACCGTCAGGCGGTGGTCGAGCGGTTTCAATCAGATAGCTCGATCCCGGTATTCCTGATCAGCTTGAAAGCAGGTGGCGTGGGCCTGAACCTAACAGCCGCAGACACCGTAATCCATTTTGATCCGTGGTGGAATCCTGCCGTGGAGGCGCAGGCGACCGACCGCGCACACCGTATTGGCCAGACCCAGGTAGTGACATCAATCAAGCTCATCGCCAAAGATACGGTCGAGCAGCGGGTTCTTGCGCTTCAAGAGAAAAAACGAGCGCTATTTGAGAATGCCATCGATGCCGATCAACTCGCCGCAACGCTCGACCTCGATGATATTCGCGAATTGATCGGATAGTGAATTCGTGCCCGCAGCGCGAAATCCAGTTTGCTTTTAGAATCTCGTGCTCCCTAGTATCTGCGCCCATGGAAACCACATTGATTTTGTTGAAGCCGGATTGTATTGCCGGACGAAAAGTAGGGGAAGTAATTGCTCGATTCGAAGCAGACGGATTTCAGATCCGCGGATGCAAGATGTTCCGTGCGGATAAGGCGCTGCTTGCAGAGCATTACTCGCACATCGCAGACAAACCGTTTTATCCTGAAGTCGAGACATTCATGACATCGACACCGGTAGTCGCGGTGGCGCTCGCAGCAGATAAGGCCGTGGATCGCGTCCGTGCGCTCATCGGTCCAACCGATTCCAAAAATGCAGAAAAAGGCACCGTGCGCGGTGACTTTGGTGTGGATGTGATGGTGAACATCGTCCATGCCTCCGACTCCGACGAGAACGCCGCCATCGAATTGAAGCGCTTCTTCAAGGAGGGTGAGCTTTTCGAATACGAGATGGTCTACACGACCAAGTAGTCGAAGCAATGTCCCTCTAAGAAATTGGAGGGATTTGACTTCATGTGAAAATGCCCTAGCCAGCAACCTGCTGGCAGGCATCTTCTTCCTGCTTCGCAGCGCAGCGAGCGGGAAACATTGGGAATCATCGCAATCGGTCCGTTGCTTCCGATTCAGGGCGGATGTTGTCGTTCCATGAGCTTCCGGGAAAATAGCCGTTTCGCGGCGCGTATTCCGCATGGCGCGCCATGCCCGCCTTGAGGCCACACGCGAAGCTATACCGGGGCTGAATTGACGCCAAAACCATCGGCAAGTGGTCAGGGAGTTCCCTGGCGTGGAAACGTAACACCGATGGGCTCCGCCCCGCTCAACGAGGAGGGGGATTTTCTGAATCTTTTCGTCCACCCAATTCACGAGCCCGGACTTCGTCACGTCGTGGCAGAATCAGACAGGGCCTGTCTGATTGGCAGCGCCAAAATTGATTTATATAGAACTTTTCACAGCCTGAAATTGAGTTCCGATTTGCGCATCGCATTGCAAATGCAATAAAAAATGACTGACCCCTTTTTAGTAGGAACCGAATATTAAGGAGCCGTGCTTGACACCTTGGCTTGCTTACTGATCGGTCGAGGCGGCTTTTAAGTCCGTCAGCGATTTAAATGTCAACGCTGCGGAGTTGATGCAGTAGCGGAGGCGGGTTGGTGCTGGACCATCTGGAAATACATGTCCCTGATGCCCTCCACAACGCGCACAATGAACCTCGACACGCTCCATTCCATGGCTCACATCCCGGGTCTCGCCGATGTTTCCGTCACCAAACGGTTGGAAAAAGCTCGGCCATCCGGTGCCAGATTCGAATTTAGACTCGGAGGCAAAGAGCGGGAGATCACACCCGGCGCAAAAATAAATTCCGGACTCTTTGTTTTCCAGAAGTCCCCCACAAAACGGGCGTTCGGTCGCGGAAGCACGCAGCACCTTGAATGATTCATCACCGAGTCGCTTGCGCCACTCAGCATCTGACATTTTAACGGTAGCCACAGATTCCTGCGGAAGCGGATTTCCGTCTGGTCCGGCCAATTGGACGAGAACAGTATCTGGAAGTTGGGAGGCAGTTTGGTCGGATGCGTTGGATTTCATAGAGACAAGGATGGCGATTGTAGCCACGGTGGGAAGGACAGTTAAAAAGAGCCAAAGGCGTTGCATGGGCGAATTTAATCCAGAATTCCGCGGATTCATCATTTAATTTTTCTTGTGACCGCCCGTTCTCCCGTCCACAAAACGAAAGATATGTTTTATGTGTTCACTGCGGTGCTGTCATATCTGCTGGGATCCATTCCGAGCGGATACCTGATTGGGCGGACGCAGGGTGTGGACTTACGGAGGGCGGGCAGTGGGAATATCGGCGCGACGAACGCGCTACGTACCCTTGGGAAGCCCTTGGGATACCTCTGTTTCTTCGCTGATTTCGCCAAAGGCTTTGCGGCAGTCTTTCTAGCAAGAACCTGGTGGGCAACGGAGGTTGGATTGAACCCTGCAATTTGTGGTGTGATCGCGGCAATATTTGTTGTGATCGGACACAACTTTCCCGTTTGGCTTGGATTTAAAGGAGGGAAGGGAATTTCGACCTCTGCAGGGATCATTCTGGGGCTCTTCCATCCGCTCGTTTTTATTGGTGCGGTGCTTTCCTGGCTGGTTTTCTTTTTTGTGACCCGATATGTCTCAGTTGCGTCGATGGCAGGAGCGCTCGCACTGCCGATTGGCCTGGCGGTGCTTTGGACGCAGGGAATCGAGCCTGGGCTATACGTGATCTTGGGGATCGTGATGGCTGCGCTTGCATTTTGGCGGCACCGATCGAATATCGCACGTCTCATTCAAGGCACGGAACCAAAGTCGCAAAAGAAAGCGAACCATCCTCCAAGTTAACCCCCGAAATCATTGTTAGCGTCAGATGTATAAGAACATT
>JBGSMR010000277.1:0-3653 GCA_041740065.1 Chthoniobacterales bacterium | reverse complement strand
TGCGCCCGAATCCAGCATCCGCGTAAAACTGGATCCGTTCGCCCTCGCAGCGAAGGCTCTGTGTCCCCTTCCCCACGTTGGTCCAGAGCGCTATCGGGATCTCATAGTTATCTTCCCATCGGATGTTTTTGACGGCCCTCCTTCGCCGATTCCCCGCATTATTGCGGCCTGACCGAGCTTGATAAAGTCACGACCAGCGATGGCTGATCGTGCAAAACCATCTCGTCCATCCGTGCCGGCAATCCCTGCGCGTGGACATCAGACAATTTTTTCCCGAAGGAGGAAATCCCGTGAGAACATCCCGTTCCGCATTTAGTCTTGTCGAGTTATTGGCAGTGACGGCCATCGTTGGCGTCCTGGCGGCCCTTGCCGCCACTGGAGTGTCGGCGATCTCGGAAACTTCCAATCGCACGCAGTCGCTGGCATTGCTGCGCGCCATTGGAAATGCGTCGCAGCTTTACAGCAATGACAACGACGGTGAACTCCCAAAGTCCCAGCATCAACGCGCATCTTGGGTAGGGAGTCTCGCTCCTTACCTAGGATTGTCGGACAGCCCGAGCGTCAGCCATCTGCGTCGTGTCTATCATGCGCCGGGTGATCCGAAGCCAATGCGGACAATGGCGGCCCCGCTGCTTATCACACGGCACTTGGTTCCTATATCGTCATGCGCTTGGAATCAGTGAGTGGCCCCGCGGGTGGCTCGTTCTCGTTTTGGGAAGGCGGCGCGTCGTCTCCGACACTGACTTTGGCATCGGGCATCATGCCCACAAGTCTGCTTCAGTTTAATCTTACCGAGGGAAATGGTGCTCCAACTCCAGGCGACGATCCCTTTGGGCATGTTCATGGTCGTCGCTTTTCTGCAGACGTGGCGGGAAGTTACTTCGTGACCTTTCGATTGTATGATGTCTCGACGAATGGCCCGGGCAGCGGGCCGATTCACAGCCCGAGCGATTCCTTCACACTGCGTTTTGATGCCGTACCAGAGCCATCCACGTGGGTCCTGATCGGGATTGCGCTTAGCGTGCTCCTAGTCTCTCTTCACCGGTCTCGGATCCGTTGAAGTTCAATCCTTGGATTCTTGCTGCCGTCCTGCTTGTCCTCAGCGGAGCTGCGGCCCTCGGCCATCAGCTTATTTGGATCCGCCTCATGGTGGACACGCTGGGGGCAGGCACCGGGACATTTGCCCGGGTGACCGGAGCATTTTTTATCGGCCTTTCGCTCGGAGCTTGGTGTGGGAGTATAACGCGTCCTAAGCACCCTTGGGCTGCTGTGGCCGTGGCTGAAACGGGCGTGGCGGGGTAAACTTCTTCCAGTATCAACTTCCCCTGCCGGAGTATTTGTGGAGTTTTGTATCTGCTGCGACGATGTCGTCAGGACCAGCAATGTTCTTTTCTGGACTCATCTTCCCGCTAGCAATGCAGGCAGGCGGCGGATCTTATCGCAACGCCGGGCGGCTTCTCGCATGGAATGGTCTAGGCGGGTTATTGGGAGCAGAACTTACGAGCCTCGTATTGGCTCCCGCTTTTGGGCTCTGGCAGATGATGGTATTATGCGGATGTGGGTATCTAGTGATGGCTGTGACTTTCTTCCGACCGTCGCGCCTGACAGTGATCGGATTAACAACCATCATTGCTGCAAGTGCATGGCTCGTTGCCGCGCTGCCTATTGCAGCGCTGAAGGCCGATGAAGAAATCCTCGCTGCACAGGTGGCGCCCGAAGGCGTTGTCGCGGTAGTTCGACGGGGCGAAAACGATGTCAGAATCTTGTTCAACAACACCTACAGCCTTGGAGGATCCAAGGCGCAGGTCAATCAAGAGCGCCAAGCACTCCTGCCGCTTCTGCTCCATGGAAATCCGCAATCCGTTGCTACGCTTGGTGTCGCAACAGGCAGCACGGTCGCCGGAGCGGCACTCGTCGCCAGCCTAAAGAGAATCACAGCGATTGAGCTTTCTCCGACGGTTGCCCGGTTTGCTTACTTGCACTTTGGGGAGTATAACCGCCACGTGTTCGAGGATCCAAGGGTGGATCTCATCCTCGGCGATGCCCGTCGAGTGATCGCAGGATCCTCGGAGCGTTACGACGTCATCATAGGCGATCTTTTTTTACCATGGCGCACGGGTGAAGGACGCATGTTCAGTCGGGAACATTTTGAAAATATCCGAAAGGCGCTGCGCCCAAAGGGAATTTTTTGCCAGTGGCTACCGCTTTTCCAACTCACCGAGCCCCAGTTTGCAGTCATTCTTCGGACCTTCCAAAGCGTCTATCCGGACGCCTTTATTATTCGCGGAGACCTCTACCGATCGCAGCCTATCATCGCGTTGATTGGAGGTCGACGCCTTGCCGATATTGATTGGGACACCGTGGCTAAACTCACCACCGCCCTGCGCGAAGCCGGTGAAACTACGGATCCACTCGTTCGTCACGAAGACGGAGTGCGGTTCCTGGTGGTGGGCAATCCTCTGCCCAATCACGCCGGGCCGATCAATACCCTGTCCAATGCATGGCTGGAATGGGATGCGGGACGAAACATCATCGGTCTGCAGCGCCCGTGGTTCGTGGGAGATTTGCTGGAAAACTATTTGGACGCCATCCGGCCAGGGCACACGCTTGCCCCAATTCCGAAGACGCTTTACGACGATACCGGCGCGGATTGGACCACTTGGCCCGGGCATCGCTGACTGTCAATCGTCCCATTCGTCGTTACGCTCCGAGTGAAGCGGGAAAAACTGGCTCCACCTCATTGCTGAATGTTTCGCGCTCGACGCTCAATTTCAAGCCAGTGGATCAGAGCAACGAGCAGAGCATACTTATGCGGATAATAGACGAGATTTACATGAAAGATCCCTGCATTGGTAGCCGTCGGTTGGGGACGATTCTGGGGCGGGATCACGGGATCCAGGCTAGCCGCAAACGCATCCAGAGATTACGGCGTCAGATGGAAATTGAGATTTTGCAAAAAAACAAAAAAGGTTTCGCATCTTTCATTTTTGGTTGAACTAATTGAATAAAACACACAATAGTCTTGCCCTGAGGCATTGGACGGCACCATGCCAGGCGAACAAGCGGTAAGAAATCCCGAGGTTTCATCAAGGGCTGCAGCATTTCGAGGCACAGGGACGAACTAAACAGGATTTGCTGGATTCTGAGGATTTACAGGATTATACCGATGCGGTCCGTTCTGAAGGAATTCGAACAAAGGACCGCCGGCTTAGCTTGCTCCTCGCGAACCCGCTTGCAGATGGCCCGATTTTAGTCCGTTAAATACCAATAGCTGATAACCGCGACGCTCCTGCGTCGCTCCCACAAAATGAAAGCAGTCATTCTCGCAGGAGGTCTCGGGACCCGACTATCCGAAGAAACCCATCTGAAGCCCAAGCCCATGATTGAAATCGGCGGCCGGCCGATGCTTTGGCATATACTTAAGATCTATAGCGCCCATGGCATCAACGATTTTGTCATTTGTGCCGGATACAAGGGCTACGTGATCAAGGAGTATTTTGCGAATTACTTCCTGCATATGTCAGATGTCACGTTCGACATGGGATCGAACACCATGGAAGTCCATCGCAAAAAAGCAGAGCCTTGGCGGGTTACGATTGTAGACACCGGCGAGGCGACAATGACGGGTGGTCGCCTTGCCCGGGTAGCCCAGC
>JBGSMR010000237.1:0-3260 GCA_041740065.1 Chthoniobacterales bacterium | reverse complement strand
CCCACAAGCTGGTCGGCATTTTTCAGCAACCCCTGCGCTTGGGTGAGCGTGGCGCCGATCTGCTCCATCAACCCCGGCAAATCTTGGAAAATATTCCCCGCCCCAGCGCCCGAAAAGCCGGAAATAACTCCCCTCAAGCTGACCAGCGACGTTACGACTTCTGCGGACAGCGCATCGAATGTCGTGGGCGCGACGCCGTTGAGAACCGCGTCGGGTGCCAGCGGAGCGGATGTGGCCGAACCCGGGGTGATCAGGACAAATTTGTCGGCGAGAATGGTATCAGCGGCGAGCGATGCAAAAGCTCCCTCGGTGAGTTCGGGAACACGCGGATTGAGGGCCAGCGAAATTTCAACACTGTGCGCGGGATTGGACAGCGCAGCCCGCTCGGATGGAGTCAACATCCGGATGGACGCAACTTCTCCAGCGATGGCTCCCGCATATTTGACAGGGGAGTTCACACGGATTCCCGTAACGTCAGGGAAGACGGCGGTGATGATACGAGAATTGCTGCGAAAAGGATTGCCTCCAATGGCCACCCCTAGCGCGCCAAGCAGAATCAGGCTGCAAATAATGACTACCAGCGTGATCAGCCATTCGCTACGGTTGGATGAGAGAATCATGAAATTTAAGGAAAGCTGCCCGGCGAACCTCCGCTCTGTCTAGGCAAATATGAGATCCTGCCAGCGAAATCGTATCGGGAGGGTGTCATGTTTTCGATTCTTCCGCTCGCCCTATTAGCCGGTCGAGATATTCATCCTTTGCCATGCGCATCGGCACAGGACCGTCTGCTTCGCCGAGGATAAATTGCTGCACCGCCGGATCCGGGTGGTCGCGGATTTCGTCCGGTGTGCCCATGGCAATGATTTTCCCCTGGCGTTCACCAGTGCCCAACATGATCATTTTAGTTCCAATCCGGAAGGCACTCACCATGTCGTGGGTGACAACAACTGCTGTCATGTCGAGTTTTCTCGTGAGGTCGAGTGTCAGTTGGTCAATCACAGCGGTCATGATCGGGTCCAGCCCGGACGTCGGTTCATCGCTGAATAACAATTCCGGATCCAGCGCCACAGCGCGCGCGAGCCCGACCCGCTTCCGCATTCCGCCACTGAGTTCAGACGGTTTCATGTGCTCGAAGCCGGTGAGGCCTACGAGTTCCAGTTTCATTTTCACAACGAGTTCTACAATGGAAGGATCGACACGGCTATTCTCGAGGAGCGGGAGCGCGACATTTTCTCCCACCGTGAGCGATTGCAAAAGTGCGCCGAACTGGAAATTCATCCCGAAACGCGCCCGGATTCTGTCAAACTCTTTCGGTGCCATGGTGGAGGTTTCTTCACCAAAAATCTTCACTGACCCACTCGTCGGTTGTACGCTTCCGATGATGTGGCGCAGGACGGTGCTCTTACCACATCCGCTGGCACCCATGATGATAAGCGTATCGCCTTTATGGACTGTGAACGATATCCCATTGAGCACCGCGCGGTTCCCGAACTTGCGCACGAGATCCCGTACTTCAATGACGGGTTCGGCAGAATCAGTCATTTGGGAGTGGTATCATCAACGCCAGAACAGGAGGCTGCAGGCAATCAAAAGGATTCCGTAACCAAGACCTGCCACCGCGGCCAAACGAAAAACCCCCGCCCGCGCCGTGATCCATGCCAGCGCGTCGCGCAACAGATAGGGCATTCCCACAAGGAACAATCCGATCAATATCCAGACATACGCAAGCGCCACAATGAACAGACGGGAAACAGGTTCCTGCAAGTAGGCGGCGCTCAGAACGGGCTCAGCCGCGAGGAGTGCGAGGGTGCCAAGCGCACGCACGGCGAGGAATTCATCCACAAACAGCCATGCCAAAACGGCACCCACGGGCACCGCAATCTGTAGCAATGGTTTAAGATGGGAAAATTCGCCAAGATCAGCGACGCCAACAAGCCAGTAAGACCACACTGCGGCGATTACGAGCAAGATGCGACCGTTCATCACCGACCGAGGGAATCCGCGAAGAAATCTCCCCGTGCCGACCGGATTGGCCATCGCGACGGCATGAATCAGAACAAGGAAAGCGCCGACGACAAGGCCGACCTGGGTGAGAGAAAAGGGATAAATCATCTATACAGCATTCGCGGAAGATGGTCGATAGCTCGTCCATAACGCATTGTCGAGCGCTAGTGTGGCTGCGGCGACCTCAGCCTGCTTTTTGCTCCGTCCCGCTCCGCGGGCAAGTTCGATGTCCTCCCAGACCACCCGGCACTGAAATGTCTTCTGATGCTCGGGGCCGGTCTGCGATAGAATTTCGTAGACGGGTGCCGTGGGCGCAATGGACTGGAGTAGTTCCTGCAAACGCCCTTTAGGGTTAATCTCCTCCGGTTTTGTAACCATCTGCGCAAAATCAGCATCTGCCTCCCGCACGATAAAATCCCGCACCACGCCGTATCCTCCGTCCAAATACAACGCGCCGATCAGCGCCTCAAACGCATCACTCAGCGTGGATGCACGCACCCGTCCACCGCTCGAGTCTTCGCCACGTCCCATCATGAGGTACGCCCCCAATGCGATGGCATCCGCATGGTTTTTGAGGCCAGACCGCGACACAACCCGCGTGCGGAGTTTGGTAAGTGTGCCCTCGCTGAAATCGGGAAACATCTTGTATAGGTGCTCGGTGACGACGAGTTGAAGCACTGCGTCACCCAAAAATTCCAGCCGCTGGTTATCAAACGGGTAGTTTTTTCGTTCCAGCGAAATACTGGCGTGGGTAAGCGCTTCAGCGAGCAGGAGCGAATTACGAAATTTGTATCCGATCCTCTCCTCGAGGGGATTCATGAGCGCTCGGGGAATCGGGTGCGGGACGACGGGTTGCATGGGATTAGATGAATTTCGATAGATTCGGCGTGTCCTTGGTCAGAGCCCGCGCTTGACAATGCAAAATGACAAATCACGCCCACATGCGCAATCCCATATCGAGACTTGGGATTTTTCCTTTTCTTCCGGCAGCAACTACTGCTTTACTCCATTTCTAAGATGTCCGAATCCGCCGCTGACTTTCCCATGCCGAAATACCGGCGTATCGTTTTAAAAATCAGCGGTGAGGCATTGCGTGAAGATGGCAGCAAGGACAACATCTCGCCGCAGATCGTCAACGACATGGCAAAGCAAATCGCCGAGATCCGCGCGCTCGGAGTTGAGATCGCAGTTGTTGTCGGGGGCGGCAATATCTGGCGGGGGTTGGCTGCGAGCCACCGTGGGATGAACCGCACAAC
>JBGSMR010000230.1:0-7167 GCA_041740065.1 Chthoniobacterales bacterium | reverse complement strand
GGGTGTGTGATCTCAGACAATGCCGTTAATTACAGAGGCGGCGGAGTTCACGTGAATGACGGTTCGCCCACGTTTGTGTCCTGCACCATTGCGGGGAACTACGCACCACAGGGATCGGGAATTTTCAACGCAAGTGCAAATAATCAAATCCGGTTGATCAACACGCTGGTTTGGAATCCATCCGGAGATGGCCTTGATCTCGGCGGCCAAGTCGCTCGCTTCGCGCAGAACCACTGCCTTTCACGTGAACCGGGTTCGGGAGCGGTCCTGATCGACGGAGTCGCACTCGCGACGACTGAACCGGGCCTCGCATTCGGTTGGTCACTCACGTTTGACTCGCCGGCACGAGATGCGGGGACAAACACCCTTTTCTCACAGCGCGATATGGATAACGAATCGCGACCCTTTGGTAGTTCTCCCGACATCGGTGCGGATGAGTTTGTGGATGTTGATGAGGACCGATTGCCAGATTGGTGGGAAGAGTATTTCTTTTCGAATTTGTCGCAAAGTTGGGACGACGATAGTGAGTCTCCAAATGGAGATGGATTGATTAACCTATTTGAATATCGGTTCGGCTTTGATCCGACGGACGGCGACACCCTCGGAACGGGGATGGGCGACTTTTATGAAGCGGTTTTTTCCGATAAGCGCTCCCCTTGGTATCCGGTTGGATGGAAAGTCGATTCGGACGGGGATGGACTGACAGATGGTGAGGAGCTTTATTATGGCACCGATCCAGCAAACCCAGACACAAACGGCGACGGCCTGCTTGATGGAGTCGCGGTGCAACTCGGACTCGATCCGACTGACCTCGATCCCGATGGAGACACGCTCACGAATGCCGAAGAGGCCGTAATGGGAACGAATCCGCTTTTATGGGACACCGACGGCGATGGCGTTCCAGACCATCTTGATGCCTTCCCACTCGATCCTACTAGGTGGGATCCCCCATCGGGAGATGCCGGGGACTCCACCCCTCCATCTATTTATTTAAGCAGCCCCGAAGGGGCGGTGGAGCTTTAATCCCATGAGACAAACGGCTGATAATACTTTGAAAGGATTCGTTGTGAGAGTAAGATTGAATCGAATCTGGAATAACGTCGCAGTTCTTGTGATGGGTTGCATGCTCTCCGCGACGGGGATGGTTTGGTCGTCGCAGAATCCCAGCGGTCCTTTTGTGCCTCCAGAGCCCGTCTTGACGCTCGAAGAGGTTACGGTGAATCGCATAGTCGAAAACCCATCCGGCGGAGTGGCCGTTTCGCTGGCCCTGCCAGCTTTGCCCAGCGTTGCAGAGTTGTCCGCCTTCCGTGGGCTCATGGAGCCGCTGTTGCCGGTGGCACCCGATTCCACAGAAAGCGAGCGGGCGGCGTTAGCATCTTCGCTCAACGCTTGGCTTGCGCGTACGGTTACCGACGATTTTTCGCAGTTGGAAACATTCGCAACGAATCACCCTGATTCGGTTTGGACGCCGTCGTTGCTGTTAAATCTCGGTAGGTATTATTACCACACTGGCTATTTTGGAAAGGCACTCGACGCGTGGGAGTCCTGTTGGGAAAAGACCCGCACAATGGAATCGCCGGAGGCAATAGGCATCGCGGACGCATCTGCGGCAGAATTGGCCGTGATGCTTGCGCGGGTGGGACGGAAGGCCGAACTCACCGACCTACTAGCGGCGGTTTCAGAGCGCACTTTTCAGGGTAGCACCCTTGTGCTTATCGACCGTGCAAGAGAAGGATTGTGGAAAATGGAGCACCGCCCGGAGGTTTCTTTTCGATGTGGCCCGTATGCCCTCAACCTCATTCACACGTACTTGAACGGCGAAGCACCGGGCGATTTTCTCGAAGCCATCGCTTCGCCGCCGGAAGGATTTTCTATGGTCGAACTCCGGGGCTTCGCTCAATCTGGCCTCAACAGCAGCTACCAGGTCGCCAAACGCAATGCGGGAGCACCTCTAATTCTCCCTAGTGTTGTCCACTGGACTTTGGGGCATTACGGCGCACTGATCCGCGAACAGGACGGAACAATTCTCCTGCAAGACCCTACATTTGGCAACGACACGTGGATGACCCCTTCTGCTATCGACGCAGAATCGAGCGGCTACTTCCTCGTTCCTGTGGGTGCTCTCCCGCAAGGGTGGGAGCCGGTGGATGATGCAACAGCGGCGATGATCTTTGGGAGAGGACATACGGGCAACAGCGATAACGATGACACCAGCGAATGTTCCCACCAGAAGGGCGGCGGTTGTGGCACACGTAAGGGGATGGCTGGATATTCGTTTCACACGATGCTGGCCAGCCTGCACATTTCCGACATCCCAGTGAGCTACCCGGTAGCGCGTGGCCCCGACGTCGAATTCAAGGTTTCTTACAACATGCGGGAGAACGGCCAGCCTTCGACGATGCAATTCACTAACTTCTCCCCGCTCTGGGTAAACCGCTGGGTATCTTATCTGGAAGACAATCCGGCGCAGCTAGCAGCCGATATCAAGGTGATCCTGCCCGGCGGCGGCGCAGAGACCCATACCGGATACAACTCGACGACTCAGAGCTTCTCTAAAAATCGGAGATGGGATACAGTGCTTGTTCGGATCGACGACAATATTTACGAGCGTCGCCATTCCAACGGCTCGAAAGAAGTTTATTCTCAAGCAATCGGTATGACGGGTCCGGCGCGCAAGGTTTTCTTGAAACAGATTGTCGATTCGCAAGGGAACGCGGTGACGCTGAATTACGACACAGAACCGGGTTTTGAAAGCCGGATTAAAAGCGTTTCCGATGCCGCCGGTCTCACCTCCACCTTTTTTTACAACGAGACAGGTGCTCCATATTTGGTCACTGCAATCGCTGATCCTTTCGGTCGCTCAGCGACGTTCACATACCAGACCGTGGCGGGCGCTCTGCGCCTCACCAAAATCACCGATACAATCGGAATAGAATCCTCGTTTGAGCACAACTCGAGTGGTCTTATTACCGCCCTGACAACTCCATATGGCCGCACAACTTTTTCATTCGGCAATCCTGGTTCGCATTACGGTTTGATTCGTTGGATCGAGGCGACTGACCCGGAAGGTTCCAAGGAACGTCTTGAATACCATCTTGGTTTTCATACCACTGGGGTGTCTAGTTCCGTGCCATCGAGCCAAGTTCCTACCGTGACTGGTCTCACTTTCCAGAATGCCGACATGGACGACCGAAACTCGTTTTATTGGGACAAAAAAGCATGGGCATCCGCACCGGGCGACTACTCCAAAGCTCATCTCTACCACTGGCTGCAAATTGACGGCGCTGACCGCGCTTCTGGAATACTCGAAAGCGAAAAACCAGCGTTCGAAAACCGCGTGTGGTATCGTTATCCAGGTCAACCCTCCAATGCCTCGCGGAACATTGGGTCATCCCCCCAGCCATCCGTCATCGCCCGACGCATCGAAGACGGTCAAGGTGGTTTTACTACCGAAGTCACCCACCGCGCCTACAATGACTTGGGCAATATCACCCAGATGATCGATCCCGCCGGTCGCGAGACGGTGTTTGAATATGCCGCCAACAATATGGATCTCACCGCCGTGAAGCAGCGTGTCGGCGGCACGCTACAGACGATTCAGTCGTTCACATATAACCCCGCATACCCGGCACACCTTCCCGCCACCGTTACCGACGCTGCCGGGCAAACCACCACGTTCACCTACAACACCCACGGGCAAGTTGCCACTATCACCAACGCCCTCAACGAGACAACGACGTATGCTTACGGGCCCGCACAGAATGTTCCACCCGGTCGCCTCTGGAAGGTTACCGGCCCGGTCGCAGGAGCCACCGTGACGCTGACCTACGATGGGTTTGAGCGCGTGCGGACTGTCACCGACTTCGCTGGGCATACCACCACCTACGATTACGACACCTTTGATCGCGTCACGCTAATTACCTACCCTGACGCAACCTCTGAGCAATTCGTTTACGAGCGGTTTGACCTCCACGGCCACAAAGATCGGAATGGGCGATGGACACGTACGTGGCACAATTCCCTGCGACAGCCAGTGCTTACCGCCGACGCGCTCGGACAAATGATCCAGTTTCAGTGGTGCAAGTGCGGCGACCTCAAAAAACTCATCGACGCCAAAGGCCAGATCACGTTCTGGAAACACGATGCCCAAGGCCGCATTTACGAAAAAGAATATGCCGACGGGCGCAAGGAGAGCCTTAGCTACGAGCCTTTGAGTGGCAGGCTTTCCGCACTTACCGATGCCAAAGGCCAGATTAAAACTTTCCGCTACTTCACAGACGGCGCTCTTCGGGCGCGGGAGTATTCCAATCTCGCTTCCGGCACAGCGCCGACCGCCGACGTGAGCTTTACATACGACGGGGATTTTGGCAGGTTACTTGCGATGACCGACGGCACCGGCACCACCGAGTATACCTACCGCTCCATCGGTCAGCTTGGTGCCCTCCTGCCCGCTACCATCGACGGCCCTCTTTCGGCTACGTCGGATCAAATTACGTTTACGTATGATGCCTTGGGCCGAGTCAAGACCCGTAACATCGGAGCCAGCGGCAACGAAAACCTCATCACTTGGAATTACGACTCCCTCGGGCGAATTGCCAGTGTTATCAACAATCTCGGCACGTTCGGCCATTCCTACGTCAATGAGACGACCCGCCTTTCCGAAATTGCTTATCCCAACGGACAAAAAACCGCCTTCGGTTACTTTCCGGCTAGCTGTGACAATCGGCTCGAAACCATCCACCACACTGGCAGCAATCCGACGGACACAATCAGCCGCTTCGACTACAGCTACTCTCCCGACGGGACCATTACGACATGGCAGCGCCAGTTTGGTGCTGCTCCCGCGACGCGTTATACCTTCGGCTACGACAGGGCCAATCAACTCACCGTCGCGACCCTCGCCGAAGCAGCCAATCCGGCCGCGGTAATCAAGCGCCACAGCTACCAATACGACCCCGCCGGGAACCGTACGAGCGAGCAACTTGACGGCAGCGTCAATTCCGCCGCCCACAACAGTGTCAACGAACTCACTGGGACGAGCGGTGGAGGGAAGCTCCTCGTAACAGGTCACACCGACGAACCAGCCAAAGTCTCCGTCAACGGGAAAGTCGCCGAGACTGACGCCTCTAATAGCTACCGCGCATGGATCGACGCCACCCCCGGCCCAAACACGATCACCGTGCAAGCCGAGGATTGGTCTCCCAACGCCAACACCGCCACCAAATCATGGAGTATAAATGTCACCGGAGGCACCACACGCAGCTTCACCTATGACGACAACGGGAACACCCTCTCAGACGGCATTCGAACCTACCAATGGGACGCCGAGGACCGTCTCGTCACAATCACGCAAGGCACCGACGAATACGAATTCATTTTTGATGGTCTCGACCGCCGAGTCGCCGAAAAGGTAAACGGCACCATCACCCGGCGATGGATTTGGGCTGGCTCAGAAATAGCCGAACAACGCGCCCCCGACGGAACGACAGTTCAGCGACGATTCTTTCGCCAAGGGGAAGAACGCCTCGGCGGCAGCGACGCCGGAACCTACTTCTACTCTCGCGACCACCTTGGAAGTATTCGTGAACTCACCGACGACACCACCTTAATCAGGGCTCGTTACGATTATGATTCCTATGGAACAAGGGAGAAACTCTCTGGCGACCTTGACTGTGATTTCGCATTTACGGGGCATTTCTACCATTCCCCAACCAGCCTGCACCTTGCCCTTTACCGGGCTTACGATTCAGAGGCCGGGCGTTGGCTATCGAGGGATCCTATTGAGCGCATTACCGCCCAAATAGCCGAGCTGCTACCTGAGGGGCCAAACTTGTATGCATATGTTGCCAATAATCCTGTAAATCATATCGATCCTAAAGGCACAGATTGCATGAAGACGAGTTACTTTGGTCATGCGTACGCAACAGTTTGGGACTCGCAAGGTAATCAAACAACATTTGATTTTTCACCTCTTGAAGGCTGGAGAGAACGCTCTGGAGGTCCGCCGCGATTTAGCATTCCGTATAGTTATACTTCACTTACTCCTGAGCAGGATCAACGCTTGCTTAATGCGTTCCGAGATCGAGTTCGGAAACAATCGGATCAATACAATCCTGCTCTAAACAATTGTTATCAGGCGCTCTCTCGCGTAAGAGATGAGAATTTAGGTGCAGGGCGCATTGACCATTTGGATCGACAGGAGGATCCAAGATTTGATCCGTTCAGCTTGCTTGATATTCTGTTCAACTAACTATCGTGTGATTGCTCAAAAATTCCTAAAAATTGTCTGGCTGAGTGTGATCGCCTCGGCGATTGGAGTGCTTTTGGTTGCTTTTGATATTGGAGCTTATTTTGGGTCGTGGTTTTATTTGCTTTTGATTGCTGCAGTAGCTCGCAAGGCGCATCGCTGGATTAATTTGGCGATTTTTTGTTGTATAAATGCTTTGGCATTCGGCTGGGCGACTGACCGCCTTTGGTTGGGGGTGGTGCTCGCTAGCCCCGCTGTTTTAACTATCGGATACTGCGTTAGAAAATTATATTTTCAATGGAGTCGTACAAACCCTACCGAAACAACAAGTGCTCACGGGGGTTAATGAATGGTTCAACGCATTTGAAGCTGCGCTTTGGCTCGGAATGGGGTTCTTGGCTCTTTGGAAGGGCAGGTTATGGCAGCACAAATCGTTGATCGTTTTAGCGGCTCTTCTCTGTTTGTTTGGTATCACGGATATC
The DNA here is from genome assembly GCA_041740065.1 of Chthoniobacterales bacterium. Lineage (GTDB taxonomy): Bacteria > Verrucomicrobiota > Verrucomicrobiia > Chthoniobacterales > JAATET01 > JBDNGG01. Next base: position 438 of record JBGSMR010000230.1, on the reverse strand, counting down.
ATTGAAATTTTCACGGGAGCTTGGTGGCATCCTTGGTGGCTTCTGGTTGCAAAAGCATTTATTTTGGCAGGGATCATTTGGAGCTTCCTATGTTGGCGAATGTCTATCCGCAAATGAATATCGTAAGTGTAACGTGAAGGGTCAATGTCGCCGAGGTTTGCTCCAAGTTCTGATTGGCTCGAAGATATGGTAGCAGACATGCTCGGCATTGGGCTCTGCTGGCATAATGTGGACAACCCGCAGTTAAACCCGAACTCCGAAGTTGGGGCTTAAAAAGGAGGTTTTAAAGCACGCCTTTTTCAAGGAGAGTTGGCTATGGAATCGAACTTCGGCGAAGTTGGAAAGATCGGTTCTTCGCTATTTCCAGTGGGTGGCGGGGATGGGAAGTTTGGCGGCGGTGAAGTAGAGCATGGTGATGAGATTTTCGGTGGAACGGTA
>JBGSMR010000138.1:0-13471 GCA_041740065.1 Chthoniobacterales bacterium | reverse complement strand
GATCGTGCCGCCTCGAACAAAAACGCATTGCATCCGAGATCGGAAATTACTTGGGCTGCCAGCTCAGCGAATTGCCGAGAAAAATGCCGGGTATCGTGAGCGATGCAAATTCCGGGTTTTCCGTCGCGGTTCTCCGCAGAGTGCCAGCCAAGCACATATGCCACGAGCCCCCCGGGTGGCCCGCCGGATGGTGGAGTCGTTCATTGCATGGGTGCCCACGCACGGAAATTCCGGCCTCCCATTGGGACCGCCCCTCCCTTGCTCGGCTGTGGTGATCACGGCTCCGATAGTTTTACTTCGCAATCCGCCAGTACCGAATGCCAGGGTTCGAAAGAAGCGATTGTCCAACTCAGTCCAGTTTTCGGATGCCACCAGTTCTTCGATCGAGGAGCGCGTCACGGGTGATTCCGATGCTGCCAGAGTCGCTTGGATATTTGCGAGCGACGACGGAAGGAGTTGGCCTTGTCGGGCTGCGGAATCAATTTTCTGAAGAAGCGTGTCCATTTTCTTGGATCCTATACTGCGACCGCCCGGCAATTGAAGGGTAAATCCCGCGTGACATCGAACGATGTTGGGCAATACTGACTCCTATGGAAACGTTGGACCTGCTAGCAATGGCGCTCGGCTTGGCAACCCTTGCTGGAATCAATCTATACCTCACCGTTTTCGCCACCGGGCTTGCGGTGCAGATGGGGTGGATCACACTCGCGTCCGAATATCAACAACTCGATGTCCTAGCAGATCCGGTGATCCTTACGGTCGCCGGGGTTTTGTTTTTCTTGGAATTTTTCGCCGATAAAATCCCGTGGGTGGATTCGCTTTGGGATGCAGTACATACGCTCATCCGCCCCGTAGGTGCGGCATTCCTTGCAATCACCGCGCTAGGGGAAGTGAATCCCGTGTTCGACGTGTTGGTGGGACTTTTGGGAGCGGGCATGGCGCTGACGAGTCATTCGGTAAAGGCGGGATCGCGGCTCGTAGCCAATGCGTCGCCTGAGCCATTTTCAAATATTGGACTAAGCCTCGTCGAGGACGTGGCCGTGCTCGGCGGACTGGGTTTGCTTGCGGTGAATCCCATTTTCGCCCTTGTGCTGGCAGTGGTTTTCTGTGGCCTTGCGATATGGCTTTTGCCGCACCTCTTCCGCAGGGCAGTGGCAACGCTTTGGTTTTTGTGGCGGCGGATTGCCTACTGGTTTGGCCAATCCAACGATGCGGCGGGTGCGGGAATTCTCCCCGCGCAAGTGGATCAGGCATTGGCTGCCGCACGGGGGATGAATGCCCAGATCAAATGGTTCGCCCCCTGCGTTTCCGGGCGTGTTCCGGGCATTCCGGGGTGTGTGTCTGGTTGGCTATTATTGACCGACCTCGAGGATCGACCTCTGGAATTTGCCTGCGAACGCGGTGGCGAGGTGAAGCTGATCCCGCTCGGCAGCTCAGAAAGCAAGGTGCTGCATGAGACCGGATTTCTTTGTGATCGCGTGGTGATCTATCGGCGCGACGAAACACGGCGCCATGTGGTTCAGTTTGACCGATCCCGCCGCGGATCGGTGCATGAATTGACGCGACTAACAGCAGGCGAATCCATGCCGCTGTCCGCTGGCAGTATTCCTGCGACTGCCTGACGGCGGCCTGCCTTTTTCGATCATTCGCATGTTGGAATTTGGCTCCCCGGAGTGGTTGTGGGGGATGCTGGTAATTCCTGTGACGTGGCTGATTGCCCATGGGAAGCAGGTCCTTGCGACTCGGAGGGCCCGCGTGGTTGCGCTGATTACCCGATCCGCGATATTTGCGTGTGTTCTCTTTGCACTTGCTGATGCCCGCTGGAGCGTGATCGAAGACGGGACAGCAGTGCTTTTCCTTGTGGATAATTCCGCCAGCGTGCAAATCGATGGCATTTCCACGGCACAGGAATTCGTCGACGCGGCAATGCAATCCAACCCGTCTCGACCCGTATCCGTGGCAACTCTGCTGCCGAATCCATCCATCCATCGCTCATTTTTCCTACCAAAGTGGGACATCGAAAGCATGGAGCTCTGTCCAAGAGAGCAAACTGCCCTAGCTTCCGGGATTGACTGGTCAGGATTGGCCATTCATCCCGATATGCCCACACGCGTGGTATTGCTTACGGATGGCCTGGTCTCTGACGCCCCGGCAACCTTGCTGGCGCTGGACCGGAGCAGGCAGCGCGGGATCCCCGTGGATCTTGTCGCGCTTCAACCTAATCGAGGACAGGAGTTGGAACTCGGTGACGTCCCGCTGCCAAGCCGGATCGAACCCGGGCGCCCCTTTGACCTGCCACTTCATATCCGCAGCTCTGTGGCGCAGGAGGTTTCAATCAAGATTTTTCAAAACGATCTTCTAGTGCGTGAGGCGGCTCAAGCCGTAAATCCTGGCGAATCGGAAGTCATCATCGACGCCCTAGTGCCAGAGCCGGGAGCGGGCAGTTGGCGTGTGGAAGTTGCCGGAACTGCTGACACGCGAATGGAAAACAATGCCATCACCCGATTCGCGGCGGCCACGGGTGAGACACGCGTGTTAGTGATCGACCCCGATCCGAATACGCTTTCCAGTGCGATTCGCGCGCTCGAGCAGGGCGGCATGACGGTGGAGACGCGGCGTCCGGCTGAGTTTCCAAGTTCCCTTGATGGCCTAGCGAACTTCGATCTCGTAGTGCTGAGCAACACCTCGGCTTCCATGCTCGAGGCTTACAAGATCGGATTGCTCACCGAATGGGTGTCGGATGTCGGAGGCGGACTCTTGGTGACGGGGGGGCCAAATGCCTATGCAGCAGGAGGGTATTTTGGCACCCCGTTGGCGAGTCTGATTCCAGTCATCACGGAATATATCGATCAGGCGGAGTTGTCCGTGGCCGCTCTATACGTCTCGTTGGATCGGTCCGGATCCATGTCCGCCCCGGTTGCAGGAACAACCAAGATGGCATTGGCAAATGCAGGAGCTGTCCGTGCGATGGAACTCCTCGACAGGACGGACTTATTCGGCGTTGCAGCTGTCGACACCGAGGTGCACCCGATACTCTCTCTCGGGCCGATATCCGATCGGACAACGGCTGCACGAATCATCCAGTCAATCACATCCGGCGGTGGCGGAATCTATGTATTCACTGCACTTACGGCAGGTTACCGGCAGTTGGTCTCGGCGAAGGCGATGTTGAAGCATCTCATCCTTTTTAGCGACGCAGCCGATGCGGAGGAACAAACGGCTCCCGCTGGAACCGGTGCCATGACGTCCGCCCTCGACGTGGCATCGGCCATGCTGGCTGCACGTATAACGGTATCAGTGGTGGCACTCGGCGTCGAGTCGGACCGGGACACCAGCTTTCTTAGAACCTTGGCTGCGCGCGGCGGCGGGCGATTTTATCTTACATCAGACGCCACCACATTACCGAGAATTTTTGCCGAGGAAACATTACGCGCAACCCAGAATAGCCTCGTCGAGCTCCCTTTTCTGCCCGTGGTTGGTGACGATGATCCATCCCTCGCCGGGATTGCATGGGCAGATGCGCCGGATCTCTTGGGTCACAACGCGGTGCAAGCAAGATCAGAGGCGCAAAACCTCCTACTCACTAACGCAGGGACCCCATTGCAGGCGACTTGGCGGCGAGGCCTCGGACGAGTCACTGCATTCACCAGTGATATCAATGGACGTTGGAGCAGGGATTGGCTGGACTGGTCCGGATTTCGCCAGTGGCTATTGCAAACATTGCGTAGCCTAGCTCCTGTTTCCCGGCCTGGTGAGGTTACCGTACGAACAACGCTAAACGAGTCTCAACTGGTTGTGGAAATCAACGCAACCAACCCAGACGGAAGCTACCGCTCAGGACGAGAGCCGCAAGTGGCGTTGAGCGAAGGCGGAAGCGCAGGCAAATCCGTGGTGGCTCAGCCAGTCGGGCCCGGGATGTATCAAGCGATCTTTGATCTCCCGATCGGGAAGTCCGGGTTGGTTTCTGTCGTTGTCGATGACGAGGCAACGCTTGCCGCTTGGCACCGTGATCCGGATGGCGAGGCATGGGTGCTGCGAGACGCCGGCGCCTTTTTGAACGAAGCTGTGGAGCGTGGTGCAGGGCAGTTGAATCCTGCGCCAGACGCCGTCTTCCGACCGACCGGACACGCGATATCTTCTGCGGTGTCACTGGTCCCATGGCTGATCGTGCTAGCAATCGTCTTGTGGCCTGTGGACATTTGGCTGCGCCGACGCGATTGGGCGCAGGGTATTTTGTCCCTGCCAAGGTGAGGTTGTTATTGCGCAGCAACGGCCAGACAAGCAATTACGCGGACGCGGAGAATTTTGAAATACACCATCGGATCAATCCCGGGGCGCCCTCCACGGCTGGCTTCCCGGTAACTCGACGCACACGTTTCCCACACTTTTTGAGCGAATCCCATCTCCCTCAGCGTCTGATTTAACTTCCCGTAAAAACCTTTCGTCCGAGCCGGTGCGATCCGGCTGCGTTCGATCCAAAACTCTCCTTGTTCCTCCCGCGTTTCTCGTTGCTCGAACATGCCTTTTTCTTATCACTCACGTCACACTTTGGGGAGGTTTTTCAACAGTCTGCTAAGCCTCATTTGTCCCAAGAGGCCTAGAGGTCAGCGGCGGTTTCAAATGTTTCAATATCCTGATTCTTATCGCTTTTTGCGAGCACCGAGGCGGTCAGTTTATTGGGAACATGCAATTCCAAGGGAAATGATTTCCTGATGGCAATCTGCCGATAGAAAAGTCGAATGGCCTCTGTTGGGGTCATCCCCAAGGAATCGAGGACCTTTTCAGTGGCGGCCTTTGTCGCTTGGTCAATTCTGGCATGAACTACTGCTGATTGTGACATAAGAGCATTGTATCACAAGTGCAACACACGTTAAGGGGAGATGATTTTTGTGAACGTCCGCGATCACGACACCTGCCTGTGGCGGGCTTCCTGCATAGGAGCGAAGCGACCAGCAGGAAGCGTGACGCGAGTAGGTGTTCGGGGAATCGCATTGAGTGTGCCCAGCAACGCCGATACGGCACGACGAGCTGGCACAACACAGCGAAGTCGTTTGGTTTACCCGTGGAGGTAAATGCGGCGGTTGTGCAGGGAAGCATCGCGCTCTTACCTGGGGAGATCTGCCGGGAGCGATCCGGGCAGAAGTCAGCAGAGGCCATAGTAGTTGGGGAAACGAGCCGGAGTGCGAGAAAGCACGTCAAAATTGCCGGAAGCCTCACCTCGATGAAGGGCCGAACCGAATGGGAGTGTCCTAACCGCGCACCAGACGCCCCAGCCTATAACGCCAGACGGCAGGGCATGGACAAGAGCTGGTTCGATGGGAAGCATGTGGATGCTCAGGACGAGCTTCGGCCCGCTCCTCACGCGGGCTTGCCCCGCGTCTGATCGGAACCGCCGTATACGGACCCTTACACACGGTGGTGTGGGACCCGCGGCTGGCTCTCGAAGTCAGTCACGGGAACCCGATTCGCGTTTTTATTTTTTCCAGTTCAACTCCAGCCGTCTTCCCTCTTTTGCGCAGTCGAGCAAATACAGGTTGATGAGATTCTGGTAAGGAATTCCGGTCTCGGTTGAGAGGGATTTGAAGTAGTGGATCACGTCTGGCTCAAGGCGGATAGTCACGGCCTTCTTTAGTCTCTTGATATACGGATTCCGCTCTGCCTTGGAAAAATCGTATTCTCTTCTCATTTTAGGTTCTCCCAATAGGGTTGTTGTTCTTTGGTTCCGGCTCGCCGGGCCGAAATTATTCGAATGGTTGATCCTTCCTGCCGAAAACAGTGGACCACAACAAGCATGCGCGACTGGATCCCGTGTCCCATTATGATGAATCTCTCTTCTTGCTGAGAGTGGTCGGGATCAGGAATGACCAAAGCATGCTCGTCAAAGAATACTGCTTGGGCTTCCTCGAAAGAGACACCGTGCTTGACTGCTTTCCCTGCGGCCTCGTTGGGATGCCATTCAAAGGAAAGGTCGTTCATTCAATTGGAGCAATACTTCATATTGCGATCAGCAGCAAATCATATTTTCCGAGAACGTCTGCGATCACCGATGGCTGCCCGTGGCGCGTCCGATGCCAGCGAGCGATAGCGACCAAGCACGGAGCGTGACGCGGGTAGGTGTTCGGTGACTGCATTGTGTGCGCCCAGCATGGGCGCGTTGTAAATGGGGTGAAAGTCCCCTATGAAAGAACCAAAACATGGAAACATGAAAATGAAATCACCAGTTGAAGCCAACACGGCGCTGCAATTTATTTAGGAAACCTCGGGTGACTCGTTCTTTGCAACCCTGGGCTTCATGAAGACACGGTCATGCCGTATTCATCCTGTGATATCAATGAAAACGGAGAAGAGCGGAAACCGGGACGCTATGCGCCGATTGCACGAGTTAGTGCGTCTGCTATCCGGTCGGCATGTGCGTTGATCGTCATGTCATCCCGGCCTTCGATGAGAAGGCGGATTTTCGGTTCGGTTCCGGAATACCGGAGCAACACGCGGCCTTGTCCACGAAGCGATGATTCTGCATCTGAAAGAAGCGCTGCAACACCATGAATCATTTCAATGGGTGGTTTGGTTTTGACCTTCAGATTTCGCTGAGCCTGTGGATATTTGTTGAGGCACGCTTTGATCTGACTGAGCGGCTTGCCGGTAGTCGCGAGGATTCGAAGGATCTGGAGGGCGCTCACAATACCGTCACCCGTGGTCGAGTATTCACGAAAGATCATGTGTCCGCTGTGCTCACCGCCGATGGAGTAGCCGTGGCGCATCATTTCCTCGATGACGTAGCGATCCCCGACTTTTGTTCGAACGACGCGAGCGCCTCGTGATTCGAGAGCTTCATCCAGTCCAAAATTACTCATCACCGTGGCGACAAGCGTCTGATGCGCGAGTGCCCCACGCTCAAGGGCGTCAATGGCGGAGATGGCAAGGATCTCGTCTCCATCGACGATGGCACCGTTTTCATCGCAGAGCAGGGCGCGGTCTGCATCGCCGTCATGGGTGATTCCGATATGAGCCCCGCAGGCACGGACACAGCGTGCGATTTCTTCGGGATAGGTGCTGCCACATCCGGCGTTGATATTGATGCCATTGGGATCGTTATGAATCACGGTAACCTCCGCGCCCAACTCCCGTAAAATTGCAGGCGTCGACTTGTATGCGGCCCCATTTCCGCAATCTACGGCGACGTGCAACCCCTCCAGTGTCAACCCGCGGGGGAAGCTTTGCTTTGCGTGTTCAACGTAGCGTCCGAGGGCATCATCGATGCGCTTGGCTCGACCGATGGTACCTGCGGTGGGACGGATCGATTCGATTTCGCCGCTAAACACAAGGTCTTCGATCCGGCCTTCGATAGTGTCATCAAGTTTATATCCATCGTGACGGAAAAATTTAATCCCATTGTCTTCGTAGGGATTGTGGGAGGCGCTTAAGACAATGCCTGCATCAGCCCGCAGGGATCGGGTGATGTATGCCACGCCAGGAGTGGGCAGAGGGCCGATGACGAGCACATCAACTCCGAGGGATGTGATTCCGGCGACCATGGCATTTTCCAACATGTATCCTGAGAGTCGAGTATCTTTCCCGATCACGATCTTTGGTCGCGATCCTTGGGGGCGTCGCGTGGCATTTTCAGCACTGAATACGTATGCTGCGGCGCGTCCCAGTTTCAGCGCAGTTTCTGCAGTGACGGGGTCGATATTGGCAACCCCGCGGACGCCATCAGTGCCAAAAAGTTTCTGTCCGTTTGACTTCATCGTTTGGATTCCACAGAGGCCGCTGAATCAGGCCATTCGAGGGGTGACGGGACCTGCTTCACATTTTGACGAATGATGTACCAGAGCACGGATGCCAAAACCAAACAGATCAGTTTGGCGTGCCAGTTTTCAACCAGCGTCTTTATCAGCGATTTCATAGGCATCTTTTAAGAGCAGTTTATTTAAAAGCGTTTTAAATTTCTCGACGTTCAGGTTGCGTTCTAGAATCCCGTTGTGGCAAATCGAAACCTGACCAGTTTCCTCCGAAACAATGATCGCCACTGCATCCGCCTCCTCGGTGAGACCCAACGCTGCGCGGTGCCTCAACCCGAGATTTCGATCCAGATCTTCGCGTTGTGTCAGAGGAAAAATACAGCCTGCTGCGATGATGCGTTCGTTAGACACAATCAATCCGCCATCGTGCAAGACGGTTTTAGGTTGAAAAATTGTCAGCACAAGTTCCTTCGAAAATGCGCAATCCAACGCGACGCCTGTTTCCGAAAACGGCTTAAGCATGATCTGCCGCTCAATCGCGAGCAGAGCCCCAAAACCTTTTCCTGCAAGTTCAAAGACGGTGTCCGTGATCTCTTCGATGGATTCTGCCTGTTCGACCGCCGAGGAGAAAAATCGGTGGCTCCCTAAAACGGTGAGTGCGCGACGGAGTTCCGGTTGGAAGATTACCACGAGGGCGAGGGCAAGGAACACGGAGAAACTGCGCAAAAGCCAGCCGATCACCACCAGATTCAGGAGTTGGGAGATCAGAGTCAGCGTGATGAAAATTAGGGCTAGGCCCATCAGAATGCGGGCTCCACGGGTGCCCTTGAGGTAAGTATAAACAAAATACAGTACCACCCCAAGGATCCCAATTTCGACGGCTGACGTCCAATTGGTCTGGATAAAATTCCATGCGGTCTGGATCATGCGACGTCCACTCCATGCAGGATGGCCTCCGTCATTCGCACAGCATCGTGATGCTCGCGCACATCATGGACTCGAAACACTCGTGCTCCGCGTTCGCGGCCGAAGCAGGTCGTTGCGACACCTGCCCAGAGACGATCCGCCAAGGCGGGGGCATCGGCTGCCCAACTTAAAAACGACTTGCGCGAGATCCCGATTACCATGGGGCGACCCGCGACGCCGAGTTGATCCAGTGATTGAATCAACGCCCGGTTATGATCTTGAGATTTGCCAAAGCCAATTCCGGGGTCGAGCGCGATACACATAGGGTCAATCCCCGAGCTTATCGCAGCAGCCATTCTCTGTCGAAGAAATTCCCCGACTTCTCGGACGACATCTACGTATGACGGCCTGTTTTGCATGGTTTGCGGGCGTCCCTGCATGTGCATCAATACAACACCTGAGCCGGCAGCCGCTACGACTTCCGCCATCCTTGGGTCACCGGTCAGCGCCGTTACGTCATTGACTATGTCTGCGCCTGCCTCGAGTGCCGCCTCTGCGACGACGGCCTTAGAGGTATCAATAGAAATCCAGACGTCTGACTCTGCGCGGAGCCGAGCGATGATCGGCACCACCCGGGCGATCTCGACGTCCGCGGGCACCGCAACGGCACCAGGCCTCGTCGACTCGCCACCGACATCAATGATCTCCGCGCCGGCAGTCACCATTTGCATCGCATGAGCGCACGCGGGTTCCAGCGCGTCGAATTGACCACCATCGGAAAACGAATCTGGCGTCACATTCAAGACACCCATGATTATGGCGTGTGCGGTCAAGTCGCGTTCGCGCCGTCGCGTTTTCCATCGGACCATCGGTTCACGCTGCATTGGTAAAACTTACGCTGCGAGAGCTTCACAGACCACGCTTGCGGTGCGTTCCAATGCGACGGCATCATGTTCTGTACAAAGAAATCCGGCTTCAAATTGGGACGGAGCAAAATAGACATTCTGCGTCAAGCAGTGGTGGAAAAATCGATTGAATGCGGCTTTATCGCTCTGCTGTGCATCTCCGAGGTTCCAGATTGGGCCTGGGTGGAAATACAGACAGAACATCGAGCCGATGCGCTGGAATGTCAGGGGTCGATCGCCGATGGCGTCGCGGGTGGCGGATTCAAACGCTGCACCAACGGCCTCCAATCGCACCCAACCGTCGGTGGATTCGAGGGTGCGCAGTTGCGCCAGCCCGGCTGCCATGGCCAGCGGATTGCCGGATAATGTGCCAGCTTGATAGACCGGCCCATCTGGTGACAGGAAATCCATGATCGCCGCTTTCCCGCCGAATGCTCCGACGGGCAGTCCCCCTCCGATTACTTTGCCTAGCGCCGTCAAATCCGGACGGATGCCGCAGATCCCTTGGTATCCTGCTGGCCCCAGTCGGAATCCCGTCATTACTTCGTCAAATATCAACACCACCCCATAAGCATCACAGAGCGTGCGGATCCGCTCTAAAAACTCGGGCCGGGGAAGATACAATCCTGCATTGGCGGGGACGGGTTCCAGGATGATGGCTGCGGTATCATTCCCGACTTCCGCAAAGACCGCTTCGAGTGCAGCCATGTCGTTAAATGGCAGCGTGGTCGTAAGTTCCGCCAAGGCTGCGGGCACACCTGCGCTGTCGGGCTGACCGTGGGTGAGTGCGCCGCTCCCTGCTTTCACGAGCAGGGAATCCACATGCCCGTGGTAGCAGCCTTCAAATTTGATGATTCGGTCGCGCCCGGTGAACCCGCGCGCTAAGCGGATGCAGCTCATGGTCGCTTCCGTGCCGCTATTGACCATGCGAACTTTTTCTATAGAAGGGACCAGGCGGCAAATCGTCTCTGCCATTTCCACCTCCAGTGGGTTTGGGATTCCAAAGCTCAATCCGCGCCCGGCAGCCTCCCGCACTGCTTCGACAACAACGTCCGGCGCATGGCCAAGGATTGCCGGACCCCAGGTGCCCACGTAGTCGATAATCTCCCGGCCGTCCACATCAGTGATTCGGCAACCTTTGGCGGATTGAACAAAAAACGGATCGCCTCCGACAGATCGAAAGGCGCGCACGGGCGAATTCACGCCGCCAGGAATGCGGCGCCGCGCTGCCGCAAATAAGGTCTCGGATATCGACTGCATGGAAGACAAGTGTTCGTCCATCATCCGGCGTAATTCAAGAACCATTCAGCCTTGCGGGACGAACGGACCCCAAATGCCCTCCGACCGACAATGCGGCGTGCCAAAAATACCTCCGTGCTATGATGCCCAAATCTTCACCATTCCCGAAACAAGCCAGGGTCGAGTCGTTTTACGGGCCGCACGGAGTTAAGGATGGTTACACTCCGCCCACCAAGCAGATTACCCTGCCGTTTACGGTCTATTACGAAGGTTCGCCGGTGACTAAACTGCGCCCGCATGAATTATGCGCGGATTCGCTCCTGGCGATTTTCGAGCGCCTTGCCCAGACATTCCCGACAAAGTCAGCACGCGAAGCGGCCGGAGTCTTGATCTATGATGGATTGTATAACCCGCGCAAGATGCGGGGTAATAACGGATCGTGGTCCATGCACGCATGGGCAATTGCGATTGACCTGAATGCTTCCAAAAATGGAAACAAGATCCATTGGCCCACCAAAGCGGCAATGCCTCTCGAAGTGATGGAATGTTTCGCTCAGGAAGGATGGACTCCGGCGGGAGCCTTTTGGAGCAGAGACGCCATGCATTTTCAAGCGACCTCCGTCGGAGAACAGACGCGAAATCGTGATCGAAGTGTAACAAACTTCAAGCCACCTAACAGCCCATAGCCGCCCGCCCCTTGAGCCATCCGAAACAAATGGCCACCCAATCAGAAGACAAACCCGGCAGCCACGCGAAAGCGGGGCTGCTTTTTACTTAATATTGAGGTGTCGCCTTTCGGACTTCATTGGCCTGACCTCGACGAAGATCTGTCTTTCCGTGGTTTGATAGGAGAATTCGGTAAGCATCGCAGTATGAATGGTGACAACCAGCAATTTCTTGCAAACTAGATGGCTCTACCCGCGTGGCGGGTGCCAGTGATCTCGGACGAAGAAAAGGGAGCTATCCGTTGCCCGTTGCCATCTCGACGTCGTTAGCCTAAAAGACGTTCATACATGGGCGACTCGGAGGGCACACAAGGATTTATCGACCGCTGGCAAAATGCCGGTGCGTCGGAACGCGCGAACGCCCAGCTTTTCCTGACGGAACTCGCCGATCTTCTCGGGGTTGAGCGTGCATCGAATAGCCACTCCGACGGATACTCGTTCGAGTTCCCCGTCAGGCTCCCCAAGCACGATGGCACCTTCGGCGAAGGCCGCATCGATCTCTACAAACGCGGGTGCTTCGTCTTGGAGGCAAAACAATTCGCCGGACCTGCCGAAGAGCCGTCCTCGCTCCAGCAGATGGCCGAGGACGCCGGCATTTACCAGACGAAGAAAAAATCCGGCCCTGTCCGTGGCACCGGCGCTTGGGATGAGGCCATGCTTCGCGCCCGCGCGCAGGCCGAGCGCTATGCCCGCTCCCTCCCGGCCGACGAACCCACGCCGCCCTTCCTCCTCGTAGTCGATGTCGGCCATCATCTTCTCGCCATACGCAATTTGTGTCAGCTCAGCATCCAGAATCCCGAGCTCACTATGCAAGAATGTGCACGCTGACCTTTTTTCCAAAACAAATGAAATCAATCGATCCAGAGGACCTTCGACGCGACGGCTATTATGAAGACACCGTGAGCATGCGACGATTTGAGCGTCGATATGCACCAATCACTATCCCAAGCGTGATCGGCTTCGCGTTCGGATTTTACCTTATCATGGGACTCGACCTAAAAATCCAAGGGTTAGTTTTGTCGTTGATATGTTTGGTGGTGATTGCCTGCACTTGCGGTCACGCATATTTTGCAGTTCCAAAGAGTGCAAAGACCGGGCTTCCGATGGAACGGTATAAGAGACTCGGAGGTAATTCTGACGAGTCTGAGTTCATTTACGTCGACCACTCATCACGCACATTCTGTAGGCGGGCGGCAGTGATACGCGGTTCATGATTCAACCGCCAATTGGTAGCTTGATAAACTAAACAGCCGAACAATGCGACTCACCGAACACCTACCTGCGTCACGCTCCGTGCTTGGTCGCTATACTCCCCGGCATCGGTCGCACCACATGAGCTGGGGTAAGCGTGCATCTTATATCATTTTCTTCTCGCATACGCAATTTGTGTCAGCTCAGCACTCAGAATCCCGAGCTCACTACGCGAGAATATGCACGCTGACCCGCTGACCCTTTTTTCCCAATTTCGAACCGAAATAGAGAAAATGATCGCAATAATCCCTAACCTGCATCCCGTCCGCAAGGCCCGCACAGCGGTCGTCCTATCTCCCGAAAACGACACGTAATTCTAGAATACGTTGGGCCATAATGTTTGACCGACGCGAGCGCACGCACGATATTATCCGCCATGAACAGACCTTCTGCCGTATCTCCATTACCCGGCTTCAGGCTGCATCTAACCTATCCCGACGGTGTATCGGGCATAATTGACATGTCCGAGTCAGTAGGTCGCGGAGTATTCACGCCTCTTGCAGACGAGAAGTTCTTCGAGATCGTTCATATTGGAAGATTCGGCCAGATCGCTTGGTCCGAAGACCTTGAGATATGTCCGGACGCCGCTTACCTGGAGATCTGCGGGAAGCGATCTGAGAAACTCGAACATGCCTGAGGTTAGCCGTTTCTTCGGTATCCTCGTTCGGTTTTACTACCGCGACCACCCTCCAGAACACTTTCA
>JBGSMR010000055.1:0-2714 GCA_041740065.1 Chthoniobacterales bacterium | reverse complement strand
GCCAAACCACTCTAGGCCAAGGCGAATAACGAAGACAGCCTGCTCTCCGGACGTCTGGAAGTTGATCGCTGGTCTGGCGAGTTCCTGCCGCCAGCGTTCTCGGTCTGTGGGGTCGATGGGTTGGTCGAAGATGGAATTTCTCATGATGCCATGATCCGTTGTGCCCGCCGCCGCAAGGGTGCAGCAGCAGAGGCGCGTCCCTCCAATTCGAGTATCAGGATCAGATGATTGAGCGATTCAAAATGCTCGGGATCGAGAAAAAGCGCCTTCCGATAGGCTGCTTCTGCTGCCGGTTTCTCCCCCTGCGATTCCGCTAGCAACCCGCGGAGACAGTAAAAATCCGCCGAGGGTTCTTCCCATTTGGAAAGTTGGTCGAGAAGGACTCTCGCTTCAGCTACCCGACCTGCGTTGGCGAACGCCTGCGCATCCATGAATGTGGCCTGTGGTGGCGCTGCCTTTTGAGGAGGAGCGGAGATCGATCGCTGCACAATAGGCTTGTGAAGCGGTCGCAGCGAGCGTTTTGAGCGATCCGCGCTTGGCACCTGAGCATTATCGATGGTCGATTTTCGGCACGCGAAAGCCATTGGAAATTCTGCAATTGCAAATCCACAGCGCAATGCGATCGGCGGCTCTACGGGTCCCAAAAATATCAGGCCATCGTTTGCGAGCGCCTTGTGGAGAGACTCAAGCGCCGCGCTCTGATTGGCGTCGCTGAAATAGATCAAAAGGTTGCGGCAGAAAATCACGTCTGCATTCGGAAGCGGCGCATCGGGCGGCATCAGACTGATTTTTCTAAACTCGACTAACGCCCGAATCTCCTCTCGCACACGCCATCTCCCGTTGTCATCGGGAATGAAATACCGAGTTCGGTCCATATCCGCCGAATAGCCGCGAAAGGAATTGGACCGATATGTCGCCGCGCGTGCGGTCGACAAAGATCGAGCACTGATATCGCCTGCGACGATCAAAAAACGGGATGAGGACATCCCCGCATCGAGCATTGTCATCGCAATCGTGTAGGCTTCTTCTCCCGTCGCACAGGGCAAACAGAGGATACGAAGCGTCTCTCTCGGATGTGCAGGCAACCACGTGGATTGTGCCCACTGCGCCAGCGCCTCAAACGCCTCCGGGTTACGGAAAAACCAGGTTTCCGGAACCAAGACAGACTCAAGGAGGTTTTGCCATTCTTCGCTTTTGGGGTCCCGAAAGGCATCTGGAGACTCGGTCGCGGCCAGCGCTCGCCGGATTTGACTGCGAAGAGCGAGAGTGCCCATTTGATCGGCATCCACCCCGGCACGCTCATGAAGCAATATCACAATGTCTTCCTCCGAGATCAATCGATGCCCCCCTCTCCAGATGTTAATGCATCGATGACGTCAACAGTGAGGATCGAATCCGGCCTCAGACGCTGGACCCAGCGTCCCTCCACGTTAGCAACTTCCCGGGCAAAAGTTGCCGTTTCAGAATGTGCTCCTGGAGAGACAAATTCACCTTCCAGTAGCCGTTGCACGCGGGTCGCATTTTCAGCTAGCAAGCCGATCTTCCTAAAAAATCCGCTGACATGGATATTGCAGACGAGGATTCGGGTCGAATAGAGCAGGGGCGAAGGTATTCCGGTTAACAGCACTCCACAGTCCACGATCACCAAGGGATCGCCGTGGAAATTGGCAATTCCAGAAATCGCTAAGGACGCGGCAGGGATCTTCTTTACTGCAACACAGGGGATCACAGCCTCGATCTCGGCGGTATCAATGGCATAGGTGTCTCCACCCGCATCCAGCAGCGCGTAAAGCATTAGGACGGGAGTTTAAAATTCGCGATTCCGTCTTGCAGCCCCTGGGTTGCTTCGTTGAGTTGCTCAATCGAGCGCGCGCTATCTTTGATGCTATCCGCAGTGAGGCGAGCAGCGTCTCCCAGTTGAGACAAGGCTTCGCTAATTTGTTGCGCACCTTGAGTCTGAGAGCGCATGCCCTCGTTCACGCTTTCGATATTCGGTGCCAGCGATTGAACTTCATCGATTACTTTGTCCAATTGTGAGCCCACGCTCGTGATTTCGGCTGCGCCGCGACGGAGTTCTTCTGCAAATTTGTCCATCCCCATCACGCCGCCGCTCACGGCGCTGACCATTTCCTTGACCATCTGCTCGATGTCACTGGTGGATGCAGCAGTCTGATCAGCAAGCCGGCGAATTTCTGTCGCGACCACTGCGAAGCCGCGACCGTATTCGCCGGCTTTTTCGGCTTCGATGGCTGCGTTCAATGAAAGGAGATTGGTTTGATCTGCAACTTTCGTAATTGTTGTGACCACGGTGTTGATGTTGCCCGCTTTTTCATTCATCACGCCTAACTTTCCGGTGATTCCCGCAGCGGCTTCAAGAATGCCTCTCATAATCGATTCCATGCGTTGCAATCCTTCTTTCCCGCTGCTGGCAAGGCTACTTGCTTGCTCGGACACGATGCTTACACCATTTACCGTTTTGAGCAGTTCCGAGCTGGTGGCACTCATTTCCTTCGCTGTGGCAGAAATTTCAGTGGTAGTCGTGGCAACCTCGCCAGCGGTGAGCTGTTGCTCTTTGCCGGTGGCGGAGATTTCCACCGCCGAGCTTCTGACTTGGACGCCACTGCGCTGCACCTGCTGGACGAGCGCAGAAAGCGCTTGAACCATCGCTTCAAAACTCTGTCCAAGGGAGCCGATCTCATCTTTCCTTGAGTGTG
>JBGSMR010000120.1:0-3401 GCA_041740065.1 Chthoniobacterales bacterium | reverse complement strand
ACGCCGTGTGGATAAACGTGTGGCCGCAGCGGAAGAAATCCGCGTCGGCCTCCGCCGCCAAAACTCCGAAGTGGAATCATTTATTGACTGGGTTGAAACGACAAAATTGCAAGCGCAGGATGAGACGGTTACCATGGCGATCGACGAAGCAGAAACCATCGAAGAAGCCCCACTGCGTCCGGACGCAATTTCCCGCCATCTTGACGCCGTGATGGAACGCGGATGGTAATTCCCCTGACATTCGAGAGTTTACATCGTGCGTCCGGCAAGTAGGTTTCCAACGATAACTCATCGGACCATGAACCGCACAATTCTCTCGGCCATACTTTTCGCAACAGTTTCCGCCCTTCAAGCAGATACCATCCGGCTAAAGTCCGGTGAGACTATCGAAGGCACTATTAAAAGAGAGACCGCTGACTCTGTAACTATCGAGGTTCCATTTTCAGCAACGATTATGGATTCACGGATAATCCCAAAAGCTGAGATTGAGGCGATGGTTCGACAGACAAAGGACGAGCGCACCTTCCTCACGTTGGACACATTGGAGGTGCCCAACACAGCGTTAGACGCCTCCGCGCTTCGCAACATTCAAAGCCAGTTTGAGGCATTTATTCGGGACTATCCGAACTCTCACCTTCTGGCTGATGCGAAGGAACGGCTTGCCGCAATCAATGCTGAAGCAGCGCGCATCGATGCCGGAGAGGTTAAATTTAACGGGGCATGGATCCCCGCAAAAGAATATTCGGCTGAAAAATACCAGATCGAAGCATCTCTTCTCACAGCGAAAATTCAAAGCCTTGCTGCAGACGGAGATCCCGGCGAGGCATTGAATTTGTTTGCTGAACTGAAGAAAACCTACCCCCAATCGATTGGTTACGGAGAAGCGGTGGCCGTCGCACGCAAGGCAGCGACCGATTTGGAGCGCAGACTGGCATTTGAAATTGGAAATTTGCCAATCAAGCTTGCGGAGCGTGCTAAGACGGTCGAGCGGTCAGCAGCCTCGGATCAAGCCCGCGTGAAACAGGCGCTGGAACAACAAGATGCCCGCCTGAAACAAGCCGCAGAGCAGGCCAAATCAACAGATAGGAAATTTTTTAAGATTTCATCCATTGACGAATTTGGACTAAAGCAAATGCAGAAAGACGTCGTTAGTCTTCAAAAAGAATTAGCAAAACCCGAGTATTCGAAGCTGGAAACAACCGCAACCGCAGCAAAAATTGAGGTTAAAACGATCCTTTCTGCCGATGCAGAAGAAGCGAGGACGGCACTGGACTCTCTGACAGCCCTGTGGCCCCAATTTGAGGCGCTCCCTCGATTGAAGGCCAAAGTGGAGGCGAAAGAAGCAGAGATGAAAGCCTCACAGGACCCTACACCTTCAGCGAGTGACTCATCAGGCATACCAAAGCCGCAGCCAAAGAACACCGCGTCCGCAAACTCCGGAGATTCTTCCGCCGCTCCTGCAGAATCCAAAAGCCTCGGGCTTTAGGTATCGGCAAAACGAAGAGATTGCAGCAGGCGGGCGGGCCTGCGATACATGTCTACCTATGTCACGCACCGCCACGATCGAACGCAATACCTCCGAGACACGGATCCGCCTCACGCTGGCTGTGGACGGAACGGGAAAATCTCAGATTCGAACGGGAGTCGCTTTTTTCGATCACATGCTGATCCTGTTTTCCAAGCATGGTCTGTTCGACCTCACGCTTGAGGTGGATGGTGATATCGAGGTCGATTTTCACCATACGGTCGAGGATACCGGCATCGCGCTTGGGCAGGCATTCACTCAGGCCCTCGGTAACAAGGCCGGGATCACCCGGTATGGAACAGCATACGTCCCGATGGATGAAACGCTGGCGCGCACAGTCGTGGATTTAAGTGGTCGGCCGTTCCTGGATTATCGGGCTCCCGGCGGCGTGGAATCAATCGGGTTGTTTCCCTTTCAATTGGTGGAGGAATTCCTGCGTGGATTTTCGGTCCATGCTGCATGCAATCTCCACACGGAGATCCTCCACGGGCGTGATGCACACCACATGGCCGAAGCGATTTTCAAATCCACCGCGCGCGCACTGGACGCAGCGACACGGATCGATCCCCGCGTGGAGGGGATTCCCAGCACCAAGGGCGTCCTTTGAGATGAAGATCGCGCTGATTGATTACGGCAGTGGAAACCTGCGCAGTGTTCAGAAGGCATTGGAGGCCTGCGGTGCGCAGGCATTACTTGCTTCTGACGCGGTCGAACTCGACAATGCGGATGCGCTTGTCGTCCCCGGCGTCGGAGCATTTGGTGACTGCGCAAGCAACCTCGCGAAGACAGGTCTTTGGAATCCGATCAAAACATGGATTCGCGAAGGACGACCGTATTTGGGAATTTGTTTGGGATATCAACTGCTCTTTGATTCCTCCGAAGAATCCCCGGGGGTTGAAGGACTTGGCGTATTCGAGGGAACCGTAAAGCGATTCCCTGTGGGCTCCGGAAAAGTCCCACACATGGGTTGGAATACGCTGGATGTAAAGAATCCCTCTGCCGGTCTCTATCGGGGCCTCGCGATGCCGCCCAGCGTGTATTTTGTTCATTCGTTCTATCCGGCTCCCGCAGATAATTCGCTCATCTCTGCTACATGCGATTACGTTGTGCCATTCGCTGCGAGCATCAGCTCTGGAAAACTCCACGCAACGCAGTTTCACCCGGAGAAAAGCCAGCACGTTGGACTCGCTGTCCTGACCAACTTTTTAAACTCGATTTAGTTCCATGTTATTGTTTCCAGCTATCGACCTCATGAGCGGAGAAGTCGTGCGCCTGAGGCGCGGCGAGGCCACCGAAAAGACGGTTTATTCGAACGACCCGGCTGCCTTTGCCCGGCACTGGCAGGACGCCGGCGGCGATTGGATCCACATCGTGGACCTCGACGCTGCATTCTCAGGGACCCAGTCGAACCTCGATTCCGTAGCAGCGATCTGTCGCTCCGTCACCGTACCATGCCAACTCGGCGGCGGCATCCGGAGTGAATCTGCAATTCGTGCCGCGCTCGAAGCAGGAGTTTCGCGCGTCATCCTCGGAACAAAAGCGAGTCAAAGTCCGGAATTTATCGGAGAAATGTGCGCGCATTTTGGCGGGGAAAAAATCGCCGTCGGGATTGACGCACGGGATGGAATGGTCGCCGTGAAAGGATGGACAGAGACCACCTCGCAACGCGCCTCAGACCTAGCGCTGGCCGCCGAGGCAGCCGGGGCAAGCACGATCATCTACACCGACATTGCCACCGATGGGATGCTTCAAGGGCCTAATTTTTCCGAGCTCGAAAGTCTCCTCACCAAACTGCATTGCAACCTCATCGCAAGCGGCGGCGTTTCCAGTGCAGCAGACGTGCGGAAACTCGCGGCAATGCCGGGGCTTTACGGTG
>JBGSMR010000095.1:0-6590 GCA_041740065.1 Chthoniobacterales bacterium | reverse complement strand
GTGAAGCTGCTGATGTCGAGGGGCTCGGTGTGACGATACGCGGCTTCGGCAGGGCTACCAAGATGTTTTGCGGGATTAGTGAAGGCTCCTGCTTCGGCTATGGAATGGACCTGCTCCTCCACTTCGGGTGCGGATAGCGAGATGCGCCCGACAACGATAAGTGGATCTTGTTTATCTGACGAACTCAGCGCGACCGGTGTTCCAATCGGGGCTAGCAACTTCACGGTATTGGACCCAAATGTGAAATACTCCCTCTCGAAGATTGTTCCAGCATGCACACGCTGTTTAGGGCGTTTTTGGATAGTTACTGGGCCCAGCGCATGCTTGGTGGCATTGGCGAAATCATTGGGATCGCTTCCTCGAACGATTTCATCGTGATCGGAAACGCCGTCCCCATCGCGATCATCGGACGATGACCCGACAGATCCTCCACTCGCACCTACGCCTGCTACAGCCCCTCCCACAGCCCCTCCGTTACCACCGGCACTACCTCCCAGAAACGGCCCTTGCGGAATAATCAATCCGTTATTGACCAGTTCACCATCGGTGAATCCCGGGCGCGTGTTGCGTGAAAATGAGTCTGTTCCATAGACATAGATTTCCATGTAGTCGGAGATCCCGTCGCCATCAGAATCAACGAGAAAATCAATCCCGTTTTTCACCAATGGATTCGTCTCAAGGATATACTCGGTAATATTATTCACACCGTCTCCATCCGGATCCAGACGTGCATCCCCCGCCCAGTTTGGGTTGAGGTCATAATTGACCTCCCATCTATCGGGCATTCGATCACCGTCTGAATCTGGGTTTTTAGGATCCGTTTGTGTGACTTGGATTTCCCGCCCATCCCACAAATTATCCCAATCAGTATCGGGATTTGCCGGATCTAGTTCGGAGACCATCACCTCTTGGAAATCGGTCAGTCGATCACCATCCGAATCAGCGATTCTCGGATTGGAATAATAGCGAATCCCGGCCACCATCGTTCCTGTAATTTCCTGACCATCTTTCAGCCCATCGCCATCCGTGTCGGGCATATTCGGATCCGTGGCGTTATGGTACTCCTGAAGATTATTTGCACCATCATAGTCCCAGTCTGCCAACGCCACCGGATCCATGCTCGGGCCTGACAGCGCCTGCAGCGTCTCAGGAGTGAGCGTCCGGTTGTAGACTCGAATATCATCGAGGGCCACATTCGGAACACGATTTGGTATTGCGCGTGGGCTACCGAGGATGAGCGGGCGGTCCGTGGATTCAATATTCGAAGATAATCCCGGCGCTTGAACATCAAGTTCCCCGTTGACATGGATTACCAGCGTTTGAGAGAGACGATCATGAACGACGGCGATATGCGTCCATTCACTTACGGGGATCGGCAAGCTAGTTCGAGCTTCTGTTTTCTCGTTATTTGAGCCAATCAACTCCGCCTCCAAATATCGCTCTGACGTTACCCGCACGGAATAGCTGCCCTGTTTTTCAAAGATTGTTTCAGACCCCGACCGCGGTCCGGGGTCTGCCTTGATTCGAAAAGTGAGGCTCAGCGCGTCCTCCGGAGTTAGATCACTGGAGGACTTTATGACGGCGTAACTGTCATCGCCTTTGAGTGACAACGAGCGAATACCCAACTCGGGATTGGAACCGGCAAATCGTCCGAGATCGATTGCTGGTTCCCCTTGCTCCCACACGATGGAAGCGCTTCTGTTTATCTTGCCATCATTTCGGCGACCACTGAAGTCATGGAGTGTATCGTGATTTGAAGTAACCCTCCACCATGCAACCAAGCCATCCAAATGCGAGCGCGGATTCATTGCGTTCATTTGCTCCCACCCGTCAGCGAGACCATCGTCATCAGAATCATAGTCCCAAGGCAACAAATCGGCTTTAAACTCATCCAGATTGCTAATGTCATCCCAATCCGAGTCCGCAGTGATGTCTCTTGGATTCTTCGCTTGCAGCGCATTCGCAACTTCATAGCCGTCCGGCATAGCGTCCCCATCGGTATCCGGCGTTGCGGCGAGCGTCTCGTGAACTGCTTCGGCCAGATCACTCAGCCCGTCTCCGTCCTGGTCCGCACCCGCATCAGAGAACTGCGTAAGGTTACTTATGCCGTTGCGATAGTTACTGACGTAACGCGCGTCTGCTGGATGATCTGCGTATAAACCCTGATCGATTTCCCACCGATCCGGCAACCCGTCGCCATCGGAGTCGGGCTTTCGAGGATGGCCATGAAACTGATATTCATGCAGGTTTACGACACCATCACTGTCGGAATCTTGTAACCCGTCCGAGCTGTCCAAGGGCTTCAGTTGGTGGCGCACCTCCCATCCATCAGGTATGCCGTCCCCGTCGGAATCGGGATTATTCGGATTTGTACCTGAGGTTGCCTCGTCAGCATTCGAAAGCTCATCCCCATCAAGATCCCATGGCTGTGGCGGATTGGGAGTATTAGGAGATCCGTCAGGCACCGACTCGCCTTCTGGCGGCGGATCGAGCGAAGGAATATTCGGAGGCACCGCAGGAGTGGCATAGTATCGCCATACAATTCCCTGCGTGTTCGACGGTCCTGGATCAGTCATTATGACATAAGACAGCGGCGAGTTTCCTCGCATGGGGATCCACGATGATCCGCCTGATGGAGGTTTCTCGATGTGCTTGAAGGAAACAGCGTATTCTTCTGAACTTCCGCGAACGAACTGATTGGGTACAGAGCGAATTCTAAAGGTCGTTATAGAATCTGCCTTCACCCAGAATGTGGCCCGCGAAGCTTCCTGAAGGTTATCTCGATTGGTGACCAGTTCCCTCCCATCACGCGTCACGCTCCATGCGTCATCGTCGAGATTCGGATCCGCTACGGTTACCATGATTTTCAAATAGTCGTATAAATCGATAATTCCGTTCAGATTTTCATCAGCGTTCGTCGGGTCCGAGCCGAGTTCAGTGATTTCCAATGCGTCAGCGAGCAGATCACCATCAGAGTCCTCTTTCCATGGATTAGAGCCCGCCGATTGCTCAGCAGTGTTTCGTATGCCATCCGAGTCAAGGTCATCCAATCCATCGGGAACCCCGTTGTTGTTTTCGTCGGAATTGTTGGAATTCAAGCCAAAGACCAACTCCCATAGGTCATACAACCCATCGCTGTCCGTGTCTGTATCGTCCAAAATGCCATAGGCATGAATGACCTCTATTCGTGGGTCAGGAAGGCCATCAGGGCCACTATGAATTTGGAAAAAAGAAACCTCGCCGAAATCGTAAAGCATATCAAATCGGGTGGCGTTTACCTGCCCGGTGAATCCTTGGCGAGAGGCCACCCAACCATAAAGGGGCACCGGAACCACGCGGTATGCGATTATCCCGGGTGCAAACGTGAGCAGGCGATTCGAGTTCTTGATCACAGTTCCCCGAGTGATCTCCAGTCTTACCGTATTCCCGATAATGCTGCCATTTGATGACAGGTACATCCCCGGCTCAGGGATGAGTTTTGGAAATGAGGAAACTTGATTGGTGGCAAGCGAAGACGCGACCGGCGTGACGACGACGATTTGAACAAGCAGCCATACGGCGAACGCGCCTGGTCCCGGGAAATTTACTTTATCACACACGCTTCATGTCCTCACGAATCCGCTCACTGACGGCCGTCGCTTCCTCTCGACTATCGGAACCGATCACCGCAAGAGAGCGATCCAAATCCAAATCATTTTCGAGAAGTAAACCCGATATCCAAAGACCTCGTTGCCAGAAAAGCCCAGGAGACTCGCCAAGGCACAACTTGATTTGAAACGCCAACCGGTTGCGTTCAGGAGAATTTCCATTGGCGTGGGCATGAATCGCCATCCAGTAATATGCGTAAGCGGACATTCGATGGGCGGGAGCGGTAGCAGCTACCTGCGCAAAGCGCGCCAAAGCCCTATCTGCGCGGAGTGAATGGACGTCCAAAAGGGCCATTAAAACCCCGAGGTGGGCGTGGCCGTCCGGCGGCGTACTGGGATGCGACAGATATTCGTCCGCTAGCGCGACCGCACTCGCCGTATCACCCACGTCTCGGAAAGCCCTAAATAGATACCCGAGGCCCTCCCAGAAACGGTCTTCTAAACTCCAAAGAAACTCCTTTCGCAGATCGGACATCTGTTGCCACAAAAGGATGATCTCCTGATTTTTTGCAAAATCAGCCAGGCGACGATTGAGAAAAAACCATGCTTTTCGAGCCTCAGATGGGTCATTGCTATTCGCAATAATTTTCTGCGCAAGTGCAGTCCCACGCTCCAATAGCATGGGCGCCAAGTCATTTAGTTCCGAAGGCACCTTGATAAGCTGCTGAGCCGAGTCAAGGAGCAATACATAGTCATTAACCCTCGCCATGGCCTTTCGAAACGGTTCGCGTTTTTTGTTTAAAAGCTCGATATTTCCAGCGCTCACGCAATTGGTGGCCCAGCGAACTAGCGCCAGCACTTGGAAACGTTGTGGAGTGAGCGGGTTATCGTAAATGATTAAGAATTTCCCTGCGGCATCGCTGAATTTCTTTTGGGTTTCAAATGCCTCGCCGAGCGCCCAATGGGATTTACCCCAAATACCACTGTCCTCAGGTGCATCCTTTGCGGCTTTGGTTAGAAGCCTCACGGCATATTCGAATTGATGGTGCGCGATGAGCGTCAGAGCAATTCGGTGTCTGACACAGGAAGCGCGTTTGGTTCCGAAACGTTTGATCCCGTCATGGACGAGATGGTTCGCGGTTTGCCAATAGCGCCCGCTCTCTTGTTCGCCTACCGTAAGTTTTGCCGCTGCCGCCCACTCACCGAACCGGAGGTCGGGACTGCTCAGCACTTCCGATGCACGAGCGAGGATCAACCCTGAATCCCGTTTTTGATGACGCGCATCAGAGAGTCGAATTTTGCGAATTTCCGTTTGAACAATTCGATCGCGTTTCTGATTCCCTGTCAAATATCGATCAGCCAGCGCACGCCACGAATCATCCCCCATCGCCCGGACAGTGGATACGATGATCAGAATTGCCTTATCGCGTACAGGGCGGGAGTTCCGTTGGAATCCATCCACAAGATCGCCGTCGATCAAGGTGATTCCCTGCGCCTTGCGAGCGGAAAGAAGAATCGGAATTGCTGCAAGTGTCTTCGCGGTGAAAGCGCCCTTTTGAATCGCTTCAAGCGCGTTCAGAGCGGCATCCGACCAAGCTTGCCTCCGGATAGCGATCTCAGCCAATCCGATACGGGCCTTACATCCATTTGGCGCTACCTGCAAACTCGATTCAAAAAACGCAAGTGCCTGTTCCGGGTAGCCATTCGTCAGAAAAATACCGCCGAGCTTACATAGAATCATCGAAGGCCGATGGGGCTGTGCATCAATAGCTGCCGTCATTCCTACCTTCAGTCGTGTCTGAGCCCAGCGGAGTTGATTTCGGAATTTATCCAACTCACTTAACGAACGACTGACAATCTTATCGGCCTTATCTACGGCCGCATTGAGATCCAGATCCGCGAGAAGCACCATTACTTGCCCTATAGCCGGTCGCAGCCATGCTCGCATGTCACCCGTTGCGGAGCTCTCCGCCTTGCGATACGCCTTCAACGCGCCTCCGTTTTGCCGTCGCTTTAACTCGGAGTCGGCGACAGATGCGAGGATCTGGACTTTTCGTTTCTGTGACAGTGATGAACGAGACGCGAGCTGATTCAGCGCCCCCAATCCCGCTTCGGGCTTTTTTCTGTTAATTCGTATCGCAGCCTGACGAAGGATATCCGACACCGGATCCTTGTCGCGCTGAACTCTCCCGTTGCGTTGCTTTTTCCCTTGCATTGTACGCTACCCTTCCAAAATGCGGCCCGGAGGCTATGCCTCCGGGCCAACCTCAATTTGGACTTCTTGCATTGCTAGTGCCTGCCCAAGTAGAGGAAATTTTTTAATCGACTGCTTTTCGAATCAAAAATGGAACCGCACGATTTTTAACGGCACGTGCAGCATCAGAAACCGACGAAAATCGCCGACTCTGGCAAAACTTCATAAACGAGGCCGAATAGGCCTCCCCGGGAATCGGTCTAACTTCGTAGATACGATTCCCGACGGGCAGAACAGACTTTTTAACCGAAGGGAAAGACACCGCACCCATTCCCCAGGTGGGTGCAACAAAGAGAGCCATAGCGATTACCCTTCTCCGCGTTACCATGTTTCGGGAACTATTCGAAACATGGAAAAATGTCAACAAAGATTGTTCAGAGAAAATTCACTCACTTAAAACGGACTTCCACATGGTGCTCGATCTGGTCATCCACCAGCGGGAGCAAAGTTGTGGACTGGAGATGTCCGTCGAGGACGAGTGAGTGAGGTTCCTGCGAATTCGGAGCAAGCCGGTTAATCGTAATATGGAAAACCGTCTGCCGAAAGCGGTAGTGAACTTTGTAGGTCGTCCATGAATTCGGAACCTGTGGGGTGATGCGGAGGAAATTGCCTTCGCGCTCAATGCCGAGCAAAGTCTCAACCAGTAAGCGGTAGAGCCAGCCAGCGGATCCAGTATACCATGTCCAACCGCCACGACCTATGTGCGGGGCGACAGCGTAGATGTCTGCGACCGCGACATACGGCTCGAC
>JBGSMR010000073.1:0-5499 GCA_041740065.1 Chthoniobacterales bacterium | reverse complement strand
ACGACGAGCTTGAGCAGCGGTATAATTTCCTCGAGCAACAGAATTCTGACCTCGTTAATTCGAAGGCGGAACTCCTCGAAGTGATCTCGAAAATTAACCGAACAACCCGTGAGTTGTTCGCGGATACATTCGAGAAAATCCGGACCAATTTTCAGGAAATGTTCACCGAGTTGTTTGGTGGTGGTAAGGCGAATCTCGTTTTGTCTGACGAGTCAGATCCGCTGGAGAGCGGCATTGACATCATCGCGCGGCCTCCCGGCAAGCAGCTTCAGAGCATCACGTTGCTCTCCGGTGGAGAGAAGACGATGACTGCGGTCGCGCTCCTCTTTTCGATCTACATGGTGAAGCCGAGTCCGTTCTGTGTGCTCGATGAGATGGATGCGCCGCTCGACGAATCCAATATCAGCCGGTTCATCAAGATCTTGGATCGCTTTGTGGATCAGAGTCAGTTTGTGGTCATTACCCACAACAAACGCACGATTGGTCGCGCAGATATGGTCTTCGGTGTGACGATGGAAGAACACGGCGTCAGCAAGGTTGTGAGTGTCAAATTCACTGAACGTCAGGGAGAGCCGAACCAAGAAACCGAGCCGAGCGTGGCTGAAACGTTCGGGAAAGACGGGCAGTTGCATTCCGAGCGGAAAGTGCTCCCTGCGTTGGTCTGAGACCTAACGGCGGATACGGAATCGCGCAGTCGACTGCGCTAAAGCGACTGCGATTTCTCGTATTCAGCCCAGGACGAGCTGGTTTCCCAGACCCTCACGCGGACCAGTCTGACTCCTGATGCGAGCGGATACCGGGGATTTCCCTCAGCGGCGTAGGTTGTGAAGTGTGCCGTGCAGGCATCAAAAAACCGTTTCGCTAAGGCTTCGGTCGTAGGTTCTTCGTTTTCGAAGTCAATGACCCGCTCGCCATACGCCGCCTTGAGCGTCGCATACATCGGGTCTGCTGTGTTCATGCACATCGCATGATCAAACGAATCGACATACTCGCCGACTGCCTGCTTGATGATTTTGAAATCGCAGACCATTCCGCGCTCATCGAGCCCATCAGCCTCGAGCACAAATTCCACCCTCCGGGTATGACCGTGGGGAAACCTACAGGCGTCGGGATGCTTCGACAGCATGTGTCCATTTTCGATCTCCAGTGTTTTGCAAATGCGGAATGGCATGAGCTACTCCAGTGGATCGACGCCGTCCGGAAAAACCGCGTCAATCGATAACCCGATCCCTCCACGCGGGGAAAAGTCTGCCCGGACGTGAAGCTCTCTGGGTTTTAAAACGGCGACAAGGTCATCCATGATTCGATTTGCGACGTCTTCACCGAATGATGGTGTGGATCGATACGAGCTCAGGTAAAACTTCAGCGACTTGGTCTCTACACATAGCGCTTCGGGCACATAGCGGATCCGCAGGGTCGCAAAATCGGGTTGGCCAGTTACCGGGCACAGCGAAGTAAATTCCGAACATTCGAACGTAATCCAATAGGTGCGGCCTGCGCTCCGGTTAGGAAATACTTCGAGCGTTTTCTGGTCCGGCAAGGATGGAAACCTAGCCTCAGATTTTCCGAGAAGTTTTAACGGTGGGTTTTTGGCAGTTTTTTTCATGATCAATTAAGTGCCTGATCCCGCGGTCGCAAATGGACCGCTTGGGTAGGAGAACGGCAATTAACCAGAAATCCTCGGCATTTGCACCTGCTTCTTACGCCCATCGACTCAGAGACCGCAAAATCATCCGTGCGTCGGATTTTCCGCATCCCGCGCGTGACATTCTGGCGATGATCCGCGAAAATTTGCCGGAGGAACAGATCGAATTATGAGTGAGAATGAGACAGCTCAGACCGCGATTGAAATCATGCGCCGCGTTTTTGACGATGCGGGCCTCGTGTATGAAGTGGTCGGTGAAGATGAATTTATCCGCAGCGAATTTGTCCTATCCGGAGTGGATGTGTCGGTATATTGCCAAGGGGACAACGAGAGCCTTGTCGTCGTGGTGGTTTCGTTTCCCGTGCGGGCTCCCGTGGAGACGCGGCACCTCACTGGTGAATTTCTCCTGCGGGCTAATTACGCGCTCTCTCGGCAGGTTTGGGAAATGGATTTTGATGATGGCGAAGTCCGGCTTCGGATGCATGTGGACACCTGTTTCGGCGATCCTCTCAAACCGGAGGTATTCCGCGCGATTTTGGATTACGCGATCCTTATGGCAGAAATGTATTTTCCGTTTCTCAACGCCGTCATCACACGAGCAATGAAACCGGAGTTCGCATTGGATCAAGCACAGGCGGCCTACAACGACCGGCTCATCCAAGATAAGGGAACCACGGATTCCTGATTACGAAGTTTCCGCTGGTCAGGGCGGCGCGATCGGGGCATTTTCCTGCGCATGTCTGTATTAGTTGTCGGTTCGATTGCCCTAGATACCATCAAAACTCCACTAGAGGAACATACTGATCTTTTGGGCGGATCTGCTTCCTATGCCGCAGTCGCTGCGAGTTTCTTTGGAAACGTCAATCTCGTGGGTGTCGTAGGAGATGATTTTCCGGATGCGCACGTCGAGTTGTTCCGCACCCACGGCATCGACACTGAAGGCCTACAGGTAGCAGAAGGTAAGACGTTCCGCTGGTCGGGAGAGTATTTGTGGGACCTCAATACCCGCGAGACGCGCTCGGTGGAACTCAATGTGTTTGAGCACTTCACACCCACGCTTCCCGAGGGGTATCGGGACACGCCGTTTGTACTTTTGGCAAATATTGCACCGGCCCTCCAGTTGCACGTCCTCGATCAGATCACGGCTCCGAAATTCATCGTTGCTGACACGATGGACCTGTGGATTGACATCGCACGGGATGAACTGATCACGTTGTTGGAGCGGGTGGATATGCTAATCTTAAACGATGGCGAGGCGCGGCAACTGACGGGTGAGACCAGTCTGATCCGCGCAGGTCGCCGCATCCGCGAGATGGGCCCGGCCCATGTCGCAATTAAAAAAGGTGAGCATGGCTGCCTGCTATTTTCGTCAGAGGGATTCTTTAGCTGTCCGGCATATCCCTTGGAAGATATCCACGATCCCACTGGGGCAGGGGACACCTTTGCGGGCGGACTCATCGGATATCTCGCGGCGAATGCCGATACGATTACCCTCGATCACCTTCGCAGGGCCGTCGTGTATGGAAGTGCACTCGCCAGCTTCAATGTCGAGAAATTCAGCCTGGAGCGTTTAAAAACGGTAACCCGCGAGGATATTGCTGCCCGATATGGGATTTTTCGCGAAATGAGCCAATTTGAAATTTGATGCTTTCAGTCGGTCGATCGTCGGGATTGTAAACCGCCGATTGGTTTAGTATTTCTAAGGCATGAAGACAGAGGAATTGGGCGCCCGTGAAGCGGTGCCGGTAAGATCGAATGTCCGCTGGTCCATGGCACCCTTAGTGGAACCGCGGACTTCAAGCCCGGCGTTGATCTGGGTTTTCCTCGCATTCTTTGCTTTGGTCTTGTGCGGTTGTGACGAGTGGCAGTTGCCGTCAGCGGCTCGCACCGAGGCGATGGCGCGCGATGCTGCCCAAGCGGGCGATTATCCTCAGGCGGTGCGCGTCTACGAAGCTATGCTGGATGGCACCCCCAAGACTGCGGATATCCATTTTCAACTGGCGCTGATCTATGATGACAAACTAGGGGACCCCGTTTCCGCCTTGCACCATTATCGGAGGTATTTGAGGATGGGGGAAGACGAGAAGCGCAAAGCCGAGGTGAGCGAGTATGTCAAACGTACGGAGTTGGTGCTCGCGACGCGTAGTGTGGATTCCGGGATCGTCACGAAACGTGAGGCTGCTCGGCTAAGAAACGAAAATCTGCGTCTTGAGGAACTGGTCTCGAACCTCCGCGATGAACTTGCCGCTGCAAAGCGCAAGCCTGATCCCAAGGCCCCAGTGGCGACAACGGCAAAACCTGCAACCGACAATGAGGGGTTTTCCACAAATCCCACTACCCGGGCTGCGGAGCAAGCGGTTGGCACGGAGACCCGGACATATGTCGTGCAAAAGGGCGATACCTTGGCGTCAATCTCACGAAAGTTTTATAGCAATGCCCAGCGTTGGAAGGACATTGCCGACGCTAACCACAATCAGCTTGAAGGCACGGTTAACCTCAAAGTCGGCCAAAGCTTGATCATTCCGAAATAGCTGCCGAGGGAAGCTACGCGCTACTCATTCAGCCACTCGATCAGCTTCGGATATACACGTTCCGTTTGAGCGTTGGGCTGGTTGGGGTCAATGAAGTCATGCGGCACATTGTCTGCCTCTGGAAACACGCTGAGCGTAAATTCGGTACTCGGAGATTCTGACTTCCACTGCTCTAGCAATCGCAGGGTGCGTTGATTATTTACCGCGCCGTCGGATTCGGTCAGCACGATATGGACACGGGGTGCCTTCATTGGCGCATCGGAGGCTGCAACATCCAATCCGAGCCGTAGGGTTTCGCCGATTTGCCGCGTGGCAAATCTGGGATAGACTAGAGGAGAGCCTGGTAAGTCTTCTTTGGCCGTGCCATCCCACCAAACGAAACCATTTGGTATGCGGGAAAGCGCCTTCGTCACGAGGGAAGTCAACCGGTCTGGAACTGGCTTCGGACAGAAAAACGGGGCGAGCAAAAAAACATTATCCGCCTCGTCCCGATGCTGTGCGATCCAAGCGGCAGCCACGCCGTTCACGGACAACCCGACAACTGTGATGTGCTCGCCGAGCCCTGTGGCAAGGTCGAGTCCGGTCTCCGCCTGATTGATCAAGTCGCTCGCACGCAATCCGCCCTGTTCGGTATTCATACGATCAGCGAGGCCATGATGCGCCAGCCGAGGGATGACGACATTGGCACCCTGATCGAACAATTGCTGTCCGAGCAGGCGGAATTGCTCCGGGGCATTTGTCAGTCCGTGCAACAATACGAAAACGCGATCTCTGGGCCCGCCATGGGTCATCACGATCGTTCGTCCGTTTTCACTCAGTGGTTTCTTTTGTTCCTCAGCCTGGATGGAATCCACGCGTTGCATGGTTTCGGAGTAGGAGGGCGATGGATTCGCGTGCGAGGACAAGTCGGAAAATTCCAAAGGCCAGAGAAATAAAAGCCCGATGAGTCCTATCAAAGTGACTAGTCCGATCCCCATGCTGGCTACCAAATTAACGGGCCGTATTGGTCTCGCCATATCATTTCCTCCAGAAGGGTGCCCAGCTCGGATTTTTTCTGGCAGAGTATAAAAATCCGAGTCCGACGAGGATCAAAAAGAGCGATAGAAATTGCCCTCGCGTAAACGGGCCGGTCAACGGTGCGTCCGGTTCTCGAAAAACTTCGCCGACGATGCGGAGGATCGCGTAGCTAATAAAAAATATCCCCGTGAGCACTCCGTCCTTCAGGCGGATGTGCGTTCGGATCCACCAGAGCGCCAAAAACAAGATCAACCCCTCCAGCAACCCTTCATAGATTTGCGACGGATGCCTCGGAGTCAATAGGTC
>JBGSMR010000067.1:0-3337 GCA_041740065.1 Chthoniobacterales bacterium | reverse complement strand
GGAATGGACCCATTGAGCAGTATGCCTTCGATGGGGACACACCGATCAAGTCTATCATATCCGTGCAGTATGCCGCAAATGCGCCCAAATCCACCATCGGACTCGCATTCGCCAATGGTCTAATCGTCGCAAACCCCTATTTTGGAGGACTGGGAGTCGCAGAAACCACGGGCTTTGACCCGCTTGAGCCCACGGATACCGTGCCACCGCTTTCCCATCGTATACAAAGCTCTGGCGCAACGGGAATCGCTGCCTCAGCCACTCCGGGACGTTTTTATGTAACCGACTTCACCGGATCCATAGTTCGGATTGACGATCTTGGAATTGGCAAAACCCCAACCAAAAAAATTATCGTCACAGGTCTTGGCACCGGTTTACGGGGGTTGGCACTCAGCGAAGACGAATCCCATTTGTGGGTCGCAGATATGTTGAATAATCAGATTCTTTACGTCGATATTGAAAATGCTGAAGTCACTGAGTTTCCGAGCAATGTGCAGATACCCATCGACATTCTAAGGCATGAGAACGCTCTCTTTGTTGCCGATTCCTCTGGAGTCTCAGAGTATAACGTTGATGGCGAGCTTGTTATGAAAAATTGGATCTCACTCCCAGACGCCCGCTACCTCACTTACGCCTCCGAACCCGGAAATTGAAACCGGCTGAAACCGGGGCGAGCGAGAACTTCCCGACGCTTCCGTGCTTCCACCGCAAGAGCCCGACTCCAAATTTATTACCAGTAGTCCACGAACAATGGCGGATATCCCCCCCTGTGTGACTGATTTACCCCTCTCAAATCGCTGGAAACTTTTACGATCGTTCCGATAATATCCGAACCCGCCTTCCTCAAATTTATCTCACTCTGCCTCCAAGAGGGCAAAACTTCCCTATTCCCTATTATGAAAATTGAACTTTTTTCGCTGTTTCTTCTCTTTGCCTTAACGACCATTATTCGGGCCGAACCCGATCTTCTCGTTCTGATGAATGGCAGCGGTAAGGTAGAACGTTATAACGACAAGGGAGAACACGTGGGTTCGTTCATTACTGGCATACGCAAGCCGAATGACATGGTTTTTGGGCCTGACGGCCAGCTTTACATTTCTACTGGCAGTATCAATGGTCCCGGGACTGTCCGCCGATATGATGGAAAGACAGGACGGTTCCTCGGCGAGTTCATTTCGCGTCAAGCGGCTGATCAGCCCGGCGCTTTGGTGCGGGCCAGCGGAATGGTCTGGCACGATGGTGATTTGTTCGTTGTGAGCAGCGACAATGGGAAAGTGTTTCGTTACGATGGGCAGACGGGAGCGTTCAAGAGCGAGGTTGCCAATGGCTCGCGGGGAGGAATCACGCAAATTGCGATTCAATCTGACAAATTGTATTTGGCTGACTATCTTGAGCACGGTGTGAGGCTCTTTGACCTCGCAACCGGCGCAGCGGAGGGTTTCGCCGTCCAGAACTTCGGATTTTCCCCATGGGGTGTGACGGTCGACAAACAAGGAGACATTTTCTGGAGTGGCGAACCGGGCACTATTTGTCGTTTCGACGGTAAAAAGGAGACCGTGTTCGCGGGGCCACTCGCCGAGCTCAGTAAGCCGCTTCAGCTCAAATTTGGTTCGAATGGGCTGCTATACTGCGCCGCCGCAAGTGCGAATAAAGTGACCGCATGGAATCCCGGCGATGGGAGTCTCGTGCAGACATTTGGCGGTGACGAGATGAAGGATCCGATTGCGATCGCCTTTACCGATGCCCCCATGCCCGAGCAGAGCGTAACCCAACTGAAAGGGGAGAATGCCCCCGGGCAACCGATTATCCAAGTATCGGCGGACTTGACCAACGGCGGACTCTCGTTTCTCAGTTGGGACACAGAAGCGGGCGACCGCGCAAAGCTGAATCTGCTTTTGACACCGATTACTATCACTGCCCTTGTCGGCGACCGCCCGGTCATATTAACCGGGGCCGGAGAGATGCAGGGAGCCGATGAAGTGGTTTTCCGGTTAAAGGAACAAGATTTCGAAATTATCTGGTCGGTTCAGGTCAAAGAGGGAGGGATGCGCATGACCATAGGGGGAACCGGCAAAGGCCTGGCATCCGTCGAGGGATTGGAAATAGCCTTCCCCTTCGACCCACGCGCCACGGCAACAGGTCCGGTTGCAGGGGAATGGACAGACGACGAGAAACTCCAATTGCCTGCGCTTATCAATGCTCCTGACCTGGGAGTGATGCGGCTATCCAGCCCAGATCAAGCAGGCATACTGGGTCGATGGGAGGGAAGTCGTGGGCGTGTGGATTCCTACACCACCCTGACTCTGGAAGTGCCAAAGCTCAAAGAAGGAACAGACTTCACGTTGCTTTTTGAACCAATTCACCTGCAAAAGCCCGCAGGAATTCACGACGAAGACACATGGGTTGCCGCGAGACGGGGATGGTTGAACCTGCTCCAAACCAGCACGAAACGCCCCGCTGAACAACACTACCGCCCCTGTCCCGCTGGTGTTTGGGCAAATAACATCATCAGCGATCCCGTGAGTGCAACTATGTTTTGGCTGGGTGATCACGTCCTCCTCCTTCCACAACTTACACCCGATATTTCCTCCACCTCCTTGCTCCGGCGCACCGTCGAACTGTATATGAACGGTGCGACGGCTCCTGATGGCTCAGTGAATTACGTGTGGCGCGATGGACTCACCATGGATTCCAATCCTGCACTTCTTACCGCGGCGTGGGCTTATGTCGAGGCAAGCGGTGATGTCGAGTGGTTCGTTCGAAATGCCGAAAAACTGGAATTGATTTCCGGCTACACCGAAAAACGCAATTTAGATGCAGACGGGTTGGTCGAATCACATCCCACCGGCAATCACAATTCCCGAGCTTTCGGGGATTCCGCGTTTGACGTCATTTCCTCCGGCCATAAGAACGCTTATATTAATGCACTCGTCTATCGCGCATGGCGCGGCATGGCCCAGCTCCAAAAGAAGGCGGGCCGGATGGAAAAATCTGCTTACTACACGCAGCTCGCCGACGACTTGAAGAAAGTGTATCGCGATACGTTTTACAATCCGGAAACCGGGTGGCTCGGCTGGTGGCGCAGCGAAGATGGTGCATTGCACGATCTTTGGTCTGACGTTCCAACGAGTTTAGCGATCGCCGTCGGGTTGATCGAACCTGCTGATGGGGCAAAAATGATGGATCGCTATTGGGAGGAGCTTCAGAAGACGGGGTTCGAGCACTTCGAGGTGGGTATTCCGCTCACCCTGCGCCCCATCCCTCCCGCGCTCATGCTCCAAGGCTATGGCGGCCAAAAAGAGGATGGTTCCGACACCTTTGGAAAATACCTCAACGG
>JBGSMR010000029.1:0-2651 GCA_041740065.1 Chthoniobacterales bacterium | reverse complement strand
TTGTGGCTCCATCAGACATGATGGATGGCCGCGTGCGGGCGATCCGGGAAGCACTCGACGGGGCCGGCTTTGATAACGTAGGGATTTTATCCTACGCCGTGAAATATGCTTCCGCCTTCTACGGCCCGTTCCGCGATGCGGTCGGAAGCAAAAAGGGAAGTGCTCCGATTGATAAGCGGGGCTATCAGATGGACCCGGCAAATGTAAGGGAAGCGTGGCTCGAAGCCCGCTTGGATGAGGCTGAGGGTGCGGACATCGTCATGGTCAAACCTGCTGGCCCTTATCTTGATGTGATCCGTGCGGTGCGTGAAGCGACGACGCTTCCCTTGGCCGCATATCAAGTCTCGGGAGAATACGCGCAGATCCACGCAGCTGCGCAGTTGGGATGGTTAGATTACGCTGCGACTCGCGATGAGTCGTTGCTCGCGATTAAACGCGCAGGTGCCGATATGATCCTCACGTATTTTGCGCGTGAAGTAGCCGAAGAAATGAGACGATAAGATGCACGAACAAGCCGCCTTAGTTGATCCCTTGGAGCCGAATTCTCACGACGGGCACGAACATAAAAAGGAAGAGCCCGAAGATTGGCGGCTGCTGACAGCGCTCGCAGCCGGATGTTTCGGCTTTGGAATTTTCGGATTTATTGGGGAATGGGTTGGATGGTCCGAGTGGGTCACCATTCCGTTATTCCTGCTTGCGTATGTGTGCGGGGGATACGACGCAGCTATCGATTCCTTTGAGACTATCCGTGAGAAGCGGCTGGATGTGCATTTTTTGATGCTGTCCGTCGCAGTGGGGGCGGCATTGGTCGGTGCCTGGCATGAGGGTGCGTTGTTGTTGTTTCTCTTTTCGGCATCGGGGGCAATGGAGGCCTTTGCCATGCATCGCACACGCCGCGAGATCGATGCTTTGTTGCAGGGAGCGCCCAAATTTGCTCGTGTGGTTGAAGGCGAAAACGTGCGTGAGGTTGATGTCGATGCGCTGCAGCCCGGGATGGTCGTGCGTGTCACGGATGGGGAAGCCGTGCCCGCGGACGTTCAGATTACCCGTGGGGAATCTGCCTGTGACGAGTCGAATTTATCCGGTGAGGCGATGCCTGTTTCGAAGTCGATGGGGGCTATTGCGTATTCTGGCACAATCAACGTGGGCGGTGTTTTCGAGGGGCGCGTGCTTCGCCCCGCAAGCGAAAGTGCGCTTCAAAAAGTGATTGGACTCATCCGAAATGCGCAAGCAATGAAGGCCCCCTCGCAGCGGTTTTCGGATCGATTCGGAGGTGCCTATACGGTCGTCGTACTCGGACTTTGCGCAGCCATGTTTTTTGTCTGGTGGCTAATTTTTGGCCTGCCTCCGATTTTTGATGCGGGTGAGGAACGCAGCGCGTTTTACCGTTCCATGACGTTACTCGTCGTCATGTCTCCTTGTGCACTGGTGTTGTCCGTGCCGTCATCTATTCTCTCGGCCATCGCGACAGGTGCCCGGCGCGGTGTGTTATTTCGCGGGGGCGGTCCGGTGGAAATGCTGGCCGCCGTGGACGTGGTCGCGCTCGATAAAACGGGGACGTTGACTACCGGAGATCTGCGGTTGACGGAGATGCAGGTGATGGTCGGAGATGGAAACTCGGCTCGGATGATCGCGCTTTCGTTGGCAATCCTGTCTGAGCATCCGCTGTCCCGGGCGATCCGGAAGGAATCCGTGGCATGGTCCATCCAGCCGCAAACGATTGAGGCAGTTCAATCCGTGCCGGGGAAGGGGATTGAAGGCACTTGGAAAGGCTCTCGTGTTATTCTGGGAAGCCGAAGGATGATTCCTGAAGCCCTTCGTGAAAGAATGCCTCCGCCTAGCGTGCTGCCGTCCACAAGTGCAGAAGTCTGGGTGGCTGGGAGCGGAGTTCTGGCTTGCCTTAAATTTTCTGATGAACTCCGGCCCTCGGCTCGGGATGTGCTGAGCGCATTGCATCGGGAGGGCGTGCGGACGGTGATGTTAACAGGAGATCGCGCGGAAGCGGCGCAGGCGATGCAGACCGCTTCAGGGATACATGAATTCCGTGCAGGCCTGCTTCCCGAGGAAAAACTTTCTGCGATTCAGGAACTCAAAGCCAATGGCAGCCACCGCGTGGCGATGGTCGGTGACGGCGTAAATGACGCGCCGTGTCTGGCCGCCGCGGACGTCGGAGTCGCAATGGGAGTGCGAGGATCCGATGCGGCGCTCGAACAAGCGGATATCATCCTAATGAACGATAAACTGGAGAGTTTTCTCTTTGCTCAAAAGCTCAGTCGCGCGGCCCGCAAGGTGATCCACCAGAATATCGTCATCTCACTGGGAACCGTCATTCTTATGGCGACCAGCGCATTTTTGTTTCCGATCCCGTTGGGTATCGGTGTTTTTGCACATGAAGGAAGCACCGTGCTGGTCGTGCTGAATGCGCTGCGTTTGCTTTCCGTGCGGGTTTGACTAACGCTTGGTAATCAACGCTGTTTTCACCTCGGATGCGGAGAGGCAATTGATGACATCGGATCGCGTAAGCCAGCCTTTGCGGGCCATTCGAACACCGAATACCAGATCCTGAAGTCCGTTAATAGAATGCGCATCGGGGTTAATCGAGCAGCGCACACCCTTCGACTTTGCGAGCGGCCACCAGCGCCAATCCATAT
>JBGSMR010000020.1:0-9298 GCA_041740065.1 Chthoniobacterales bacterium | reverse complement strand
CGATCCGTCAGTTTTATGCGGATGCGCACAAGGTCACCGTTGACAAGCAGGGACGAGTCCTTCTGCCGGACGAGCAATGTAAAAGGACAGCGTTAAGTGGCGAGGTGATGATTGTCGGAAGCCGGAGTCGAATTGAGATTTGGAATATAGCCCGTTGGAACGAGACATGCGGCGTTCAAGGGCCGGTGTATCAGAAGCTCGCAGCAATGATCGGGTTGTAACCACAGGAAGCAATAAACCATGGAGGAAACGGAACGAACGAGAGTGCCCATCCGGTAACGGAAGTGTCGCAATGATCGAATTCAAACCGACTTATACACATGAACTGCCTCGACTTGGAAGACCCTCTGGATCTGCTCTTGGAAGACATTGATTTTCTTCCTGATATGAAAAATTACCACACTCCCGTGCTCGCTGAGGAAGTCGGCGCATTTTTGCGGCCCGCTCCGGGTATTTTGTTCCTGGATGGCACCTTGGGTGGCGGTGGACACAGCGAGTTGCTCCTTCAAGCGGGCGCTTCTGTGATTGCTCTCGATCGTGATGGGGATGCGATCACCCATGCAACGGAGCGTCTTGCGGGGTATGGGCAGCGGTTCGCGGCAGTTCAGGCGAATTTCGCAGATGCGGAACATATTCTTGACCGCTTGGGCGTTGCGACGATTGGCGGCGCCTTATTGGACATTGGTGTTTCATCGCATCAGCTCGACCATGCACCACGTGGATTCTCGTTGTTGCGCGAAGGGCCGTTGGACATGCGTATGGGCCCGGACGCGGCGTGCAAAGCATCGGATCTGGTCAACGCGGCCTCTGCGGAAGAATTGACACGGATCTTCCGAGATTACGGAGAAGAACGGGCAGCGGCGCGCATCGCAAATTACATCGTCGACGTGCGTGAAGCACGGCCGATATTTACCACTACTGAGCTGGCGGAAGTGGTTGCACGTGTCGTGCCACGCATGGGCAAGAGGCATCCTGCCAC
Organism: Chthoniobacterales bacterium; assembly: GCA_041740065.1. Lineage (GTDB taxonomy): Bacteria > Verrucomicrobiota > Verrucomicrobiia > Chthoniobacterales > JAATET01 > JBDNGG01. The sequence continues at coordinate 8,319 of JBGSMR010000020.1, read as the reverse complement.
GCGGATTTTTCAGGCGTTGCGCATTGCTGTGAACGACGAGCTGGGAGCACTGGAGCGAGGTCTGGAGGGGATTGGCCGCAGATTGGCCCGAGGCGGGCGTTTTGGAGTGATCACGTTCCATTCGCTTGAGGACCGAATCGTTAAGCATTGGTTCAAGCGCCACAGTACCGAGTGGATCGACCGCCCGGAGTGGCCGGAACCTCGCCGAAATCCGGATCGCATTTGCCGACTTTTGACCCCACATCCCATCGATCCATGCCCGGATGAGGTTGATCAAAACCCACGTGCCCGCAGCGCTAAACTCCGTGTCGTAGAACGTCTCTAACCCTTCCCAAAAATGAATATTCCGACTTCCCGTAAGCCATCGAATCGCCTGCAAATTTCCAAAGTGCTCGTCACCTTGATCACGCTGATCATTGTGGGTGTGGCCGCCGTATTTTATGTGTCGCTCAAAATCGAGCAACACGCCCTAGGCGAGCACGTCCGCGAGTCCGAACGTCTTGTGCGCGAATTGCGCTCGCAGAATCAAGATCTAACCAGTCGAATCGCGAGTTTGTCGTCCCGTGTCGCCTTGCGAAGTCGGATCGACAGCGGATTTATTGCTTTGATTCCGGTTCAGAACACAGCCATCGCCCGCCTGACTCCTCCCGTCCTTGCTACGGCTGACGGGGTGCTGCGCACGGCGGCAAACCAAAGTGTGATTCAGTGAGGTGGAACGCACGAACGCGAATCACCATAGCTGGTGCAGCGCTCGGAATTGTCTTCACGGCATTTTCGGCCCGGTTGGTGCATTTGAGTGTTGCCAGACATGATGAATTCGCCGGTCTGGCTGCGCAGAAGAATTCGATCCGTCAGACCATCCATGCGCGGCGCGGCTTGATTGTAGACCGGAACGGGGAACTCCTTGCGGAGAATGCCCCGATTCGCACGGTGGTCGCGGACGGCTCACACATTGAGAACCCGCGGCGTCTTGCCGAGGTTGCGGCACCTTACCTTGAAATGGACGTCGATGAGCTCACGGAAAAGTTTTCTACGGAGCGAAAATATCTGGTGATTCGTCATGGACTCCCTGCGGGTCAAGCCATCGAAATGCAAAAAGCTTTGCAAGCCGATGGCCTTCGCGGCTTGTATTATGAGCACGATTTCCGTCGCGTGCATCCCAATGGCAGCATGCTGGCGCACGTGCTCGGGTTTTTGGACTACACCCGAGAAGGCGTGCAAGGGGTGGAACTGAGTATGCAGGAATTTCTTCGTGGTGAGGATGGATTCCGGCATATCGAGCGTGACAGGACGGGGTGTGAACTTGTCGTATACCGCGGACAGGAGCGCGCTCCGCGGGACGGGATGAATGTCCACCTCACGATTGACATGCATCTTCAGGCCATCGTGGAAGAGGAACTGGATGCTGCGGTTGCTGATCTCAAGCCCAACACAGCCATTGCCATTCTCATGGATCCGAAGACGGGGGATATCTTAGCCATGGCAAACCGCCCTGCTTTTCATCCCGACACCATCGCGGATGCTGACCCTGACCAGATGAAAAACCGTGCGATCACGGACATGGTAGAACCTGGTTCGATCTTCAAAATTGTTCCGATTGGAGGCGCGTTAAATGAAGGCATAGTAACGACGGAAACCCGAATCCATTGTGAAGGGGGTAGTTTTGCTTATGGCGGGAAAATCCTCCGAGATCACCATGGATATGGATTAATGACACCTCACGAAATCATGGTGAAATCTTCCAACATCGGTTGCGCGAAACTTGCTCTGAAAATGGGAGATAATTTGTTTTACGAATACGTCAAACGCTTCGGCTTTGGCGAGCGAACCGGAGTCGAGCTCCCAGGTGAAATCTCCGGAATGGTGAATCCGCCCGCACGCTGGGACAAGCTCACGATCACGCGCATGCCAATGGGGCATGCGGTGGCTGTAACGCCGCTTCAAATGGTGATGGCCATGGGTGCTGTCGCAAATGGAGGAAAGCTCATGGCTCCGCATATTGTGAAGGCCATCTCCGACGGCGAAGGAAATGTTCTCCGTGAGTTCCCCCCTACGGTAGTCCGGGAGGTAGTGAATCCAGAGACAGCATCCCTCTTGAACGAAGCATTGGCTGAGGTGGTTTCTCCGCGTGGCACCGCGATCCTTGCGAAGGTCGATGGATTTCGCGTGGCTGGTAAGACAGGAACTGCTCAGAAAGTGGATCCTAAGGGTGGATATACCCCGGAGAAATACGTCGTGTCGTTCGTGGGATACATGCCTGCCGAAGATCCTGCCTTTGTCGGCATTGTCATGATCGACGACGCAACTATTGCGTCGAATCTAAACTACGGTGGGCTGGTCGCAGCTCCCATCTTTTCCAGGATCGCAGATCGCGCGGCCCGGTATCTAGACCTTCAACCTGTTATGCGAGCTGAGGCAGTGGCCCATGCGTCTAACACTCGATCGACTACTCCATGACCTGGAATCTTAAAAAACTTTTAGCTGCCGCCGACATCCATCCCCCCGCCGGGGCTGATGAGGTCGAGATTTCCGGTCTTTGCTACGATTCACGCACGGCTGGTCCAGGGATGCTATTCTTTGCACTAGGTGGGGAGAATGCGGACGGGAATGCTTTTGTTAAAGATGCCATTGCTCGTGGCGCCGCTGCCGTGGTTAGCGAAAAACCTCTTCCTTACGTGCAGGTGCCGGTGGCTCAGGTCCCTGAAGCACGGTCCGCCATGGCAGAGGTGGCATCGATATTTCATGACAAGCCATCCGACGGCCTGCGCTGCATCGCGATCACCGGGACGAACGGGAAAACGACAACTGCCTTTCTCATTAAGCATATTTGCGACTCGCTGATGTTACGTTGTGGATTGGTAGGGACCGTGCGTTATGTGGTCGGTGGCGAGTCTCTGCCAGCCTGCCGAACGACACCGGAATCTGCGGATCTGCAGAAATTGCTCGCTGATATGCGCGACGCTGGAGACCGGGCCGTTGCCATGGAGGCATCCAGTCATGCCATCGTGCAGCACCGCTTGGGGGGGGTGCAATGGGACGCTGCAATCTTCACGAACTTGACGCAGGATCACCTCGACTATCACAAATCGATGGATCGTTACTTCGATGCGAAGGCGGCATTGTTTGAGACAATGTTCAAACAAAAAAAGAAGCGCGGAAAAGCCATCATCAATCTGGATGACCGTTACGGCGGATTTCTGCTGGAGAGGATTCCCAAGCCAATTAAGCCGATCACTTACGGGCAGGCAGTACGCGCTGATTTCCGTGCATCGGATATCCGCTTTGACTTGCACGGAACTCGATTTCAACTCGAGGCGAAGGGGCGGCAGTATCTCGTGCGCTCTCCGCTGATCGGGATGTTTAATGTCTACAATTCTCTTGCCGCTATCGCGGCGGCATCCGCAGTGGGAGTTGAAATTCGCAAGGCGGTGCAGGCCATGATGGATGCCCCGCAAGTCCCGGGTCGTTTGGAACGGGTTTCAGGCAAGCGCTCCTTTCAGGTATTTGTCGATTATGCCCATACCGATGACGCCTTGACTAACGTGCTCAAAACTCTGCGTGATCTAAGCCCGCGCCGTATTATCACGGTATTCGGCTGTGGCGGGGATCGCGACCGGACCAAACGGCCCTTAATGGCCCGGACGGTTGAAGCGTACTCCGACCATGCGATCATCACCTCGGATAATCCTCGCAGTGAGAATCCCACGGCGATTCTCAACGACATCCGGTCCGCAATGCGTGGCTATGCGCACGAGACCATCGAGGACCGGGCGCAGGCCATTCAGCGGGCAATCCAAGTTGCGGGTCCGAACGACATCGTTTTGATTGCGGGTAAGGGCCACGAGGACTATCAGGAAGTCGCCGGAAAACGCACGCCGTTCGACGACGCGAAAATTGCCCGCCGTGCCATTGACGCAAAACCCACTCAATCCTTCGACTGAGAAATGGACGCGATTTCACTCTTCACTCTTGCCGAATACCTCGGCGGCTCTCTTATGGAAGGGAGCGGGGATATGCTTGTCACAACGCTTTCGAAAGACACGCGCTCGTTGCAGGCGGGTGATGTCTACCTGGCATTGCATGGCGAGAATTTTGATGGCAATGCGTTTGCAGTCGACGCCGCTCAGGCTGGCGCTGTGGCAGCGATACTCGACGGAGAGCCGCCTACAGGATTGCCCCGTGGGTTTCCCATAATCCGGGTAGAAAATACGCTGACTGCGCTCCAGAGAGCAGCGGAGTGTTGGCGGGATGAATTGAACCTTAAGGCCGTTGGGATCACTGGAAGTAGCGGCAAAACCAGTACGAAAGAGCTAACCGCAGCGGTGCTCGGGGTTCGTTATCGAGTGACTAAAACACAAGGTAATCTGAATAACCACTTTGGCGTGCCTCTCACGATTTTGACAGCCAAGAGGGCAGATCAGATGGCTGTATGGGAAATGGGAATGAGTCATCCAGGTGAGATTGCTCCCCTCGCTGCCCTCGCTCGTCCGCACCTCGCGATAGTTACAAATATTGGGGTCGCTCATATCGAATTTTTCAAGAACCGTGACGCAATCGCGGCTGAGAAATCCGAGATTCTCCGTGCATTAGATCCAAGCGGTGTGGCAATCCTCCCGTCGGCTGACGAATATGTAGATTACCTGTCCGGGCGCACAAAGGCCCGGGTGGTGCGCGCGGGAATAGGAGCAGGTGATGTTTGGGCCGAAGACGTGCGCTTGAATGGAGAGGGATCGCGGTTTTCTTTGCATGGATACGGGACGTCGTGCCACGCGCGTCTTGGAGTGCCGGGGGAGCACATGGTGCGCAATGCACTGCTTGCGGTCGCAGCCGGAGTGGAGTCTGGTCTGTCCCTAGAAGAATGTGCCGAAGGGTTAGCCACAGCGCGACTCACGGCAGGACGTCTCCAACACCATCTTGTGCGGGGTGTGCGGATCATTGACGATACTTACAATGCCAATCCTGAATCAATGGAGGCCGCATTGGCCACCCTAGCGACGGCCAGCACCGGTGGGCGCGCGATAGCCGTGCTTGGAAAAATGGGCGAGTTGGGTGCGTATGCGGAAACTGGCTATTTGCGGGTCGCTACGGCCGCTGCCAAGCATGCCAAGATTTTGATCACTGTCGGGGAGGATACAGCATTTCTCGCACGGGCCGCCCGTGATGCAGGATGCCGCGATGTAAGTGAAACGCGCGATGCGTTGGAGGCTGCGCGGTTGCTGCGGACGATTGCCAAATCCGGCGATGTAGTTCTCGTAAAAGGCAGTCGTGCCGCCCGCATGGAGCAGGTCATCGGAGGATTTAACAACTGATGCTATACTATCTCTACTATCTAAGTGAGGAGCTTCTCCGGCGCGGAATCGATAACGATCTCGTTAAGGGTCTAAATGTTTTTCAATACATCACGTTCCGCGGCATCAGTGCTGCGGTTACGGCGTTTATTCTGAGCCTGCTCTTTGGGAATATTGTTATTCGTAAGCTTGTTTCTCTGAAGTTCGGTCAGCCGATTCGGACGAAGGAGGAAGTGAATAAGCTGTTTGAGCTTCACGGTTCAAAAAAGGGCACGCCGACCATGGGGGGCATTCTGTTACTCGGATCGGTGGTCATTTCCAGCCTCCTATGGGCGCGCCCGAGCAACCCGTTCGTCTGGCTGGTGCTTGGATGCACGCTGTATCTGGGTGCTCTTGGATTTCTCGATGATTGGTTGAAAGTGACAAAAAAGAGCTCCGCCGGCATCAGTAGTCGAGCAAAGTTTGGACTTCAATGTTTGCTGGCAGCCGGGGTCACTGCGTTTTTCATGTTACAGCCGGAATTGTGGGAAACCGCCCAGCGTCTCTATCTGCCATTCTTTAAAGATCCGGTTATTGCAAACATGGGGATTTTCGCCTTTATCTTTTACCTCTTTGTCTTGGTTGGAACGTCCAATGCGGTGAACCTGACCGATGGCCTAGACGGCCTCGCGACCGGTTGTACCATCACGGTCGCAGCGACGTTTTCTGTGCTCGCGTATGTCGCTGGAAACGCGAAGACCGCCGCGTATTTACAAATGCCTTTCGTTGCGCCTTCGGGAGAACTCGCAATCATCTGTATGGCGCTGGTTGGCGCTGGGCTTGGATTTCTTTGGTGGAACTGCCACCCCGCCCGTGTATTCATGGGGGACACTGGCTCATTGGCGATCGGTGGTCTTTTAGGTGCAGTCGCGATTTGTTCGAAGCAAGAAGTGCTCCTCGCCATTGTTGGCGGCGTCTTTGTGATCGAAGCACTCTCGGTAATTTTGCAGGTGGCGAGTTTCAAACTTACAGGAAAACGCATTATTCGGATGTCGCCGATTCACCATCACTTTGAGCTCAGCGGATGGAAGGAAAGCACGGTCATTGTGCGTTTCTGGATTATGTCCATCGTTTTTGCATTGCTCGGACTGGCGACCCTCAAGCTTCGATAATTCTAAATGATTCACTCTGGAAAAAAAGTAGTGGTTCTCGGTCTTGGCGGAAGCGGCGAGGCTGCTGCGAGGCTATTGTTCGAAGAGGGTGCTGCCGTGACGGTGTGCGATAGCGGCACGTCCGAAAGCATCCGCGCCCGCGCGCTTGTGCTCGAAACTTCGGGAATCGCATCGAAGCTAGGGCTCGAAGCAGACGCTGATGAAAGTCAATACGACGTTTGTGTCATCAGTCCGGGTATCGATCCTGAGAACCCGCTCGTGCAAAACATCCTGCGAAAAGGAATTCCCATGATTGGCGAGATCGAACTCGCCTTTCAGGAATGTTCTTGTCCGGTGATCGCAATTACTGGAACGAACGGAAAAACAACAACCACAGAACTGACAACCACCATCCTCTCGGGCAGTGGCTTGCGGACTCTTGCTTGTGGAAATATCGGCCTGCCATTTTCCGCAGCCGTGCGTGAGAGCCAGGCGCTGGATGTCCTTGTGCTTGAGGCCAGTTCCTTTCAACTGGAGACCGTAGAGCAGTTTCGAGCGCACGTGGCGGTTTGGTTAAATTTTAGCGCCAACCACCTCGATCGGTATCCGGATATCGACGCCTATCGTGCGGCGAAACTCCGAATATTCGAGCGCCAAACGGCTGATGATTTTGCCATTGTAAATGCAGATGAGCAGCTTCCAAAGCTAGCAGCTTCGATGCTGACATTTAGTGCGAAAAACGAAAATGCAGACTTCTATTTTGATGGAAAGGACATCCGTTTTCACGGCAATCCAATTATCGATTTCGCATCCACCAAACTTGCCGGAGTTCACAACGCTGAGAACCTGATGGCTGCATTTGCCATTGGCCACGCATTGGATGTGGATTTACAAAAACTTTCGGCCGCCGCTCACACCTACACCCCACCAGCGCACCGATGCGAGCGGGTGCGGGAATTGGATGGAGTAATTTGGATTAACGACTCCAAAGCGACGACGCTCGATGCCATGGAAAAAGCGATTCTTTCGCAAGATCGTCCGATTATCCTCATCGCGGGTGGTAAAGACAAAGGGTTCGGATTTGAGCCAATTGCTGAACTCGTTCGCGGCCGTGTTAAGCGCGCTGTCCTAATCGGTGAAATGCGCAATCGCATTGCCGCGGATTGGGCCGGTGTTGACTGTCGGTGTTGCGATTCCCTGGATGAGGCAGTCGTCGTTGCCCGCGACATGGCGTGCAACGGCGACGCAGTGATTTTCTCACCCGGCACCTCGTCGTTTGACATGTTCAAAAGCTACATCGAGCGCGGGGACTGTTTTAAAACTCTCGTTCACGCCTTCCCAACAAGCTCATAGCCAACCAACCCTCAGCCAGAAAACAAAATGAAAATGAAAAGACCCGCTCCCGTACCTAGGCCGGTGGTCAGGAAGTTGCCACCCCAGCTGAAAATAAACGCCTCTATCGCGCGCTCACGCTCATCACGTGTGCAGGATGAGGATGACGATTACTACGATGCACCAGAACCCAATATGCGCCTATCACACGCGTTTGTGGTTGTTCTCGTTCTTCACGTGATCGCCGTAGGTGGCGTATTTGCCTTCAACACTATTAAATCCAATCAACGGCCGGGTATCGCTGCTGCTGCAGTTACCGAAGCAGCGGCGCAGCCGGAAGCCGTGGCCCCCGTGGCGGCGGCACCAGCTTCCGGGATGATCGCTCCACCGGTTGCAGTGCCAATTACGCAGGCACCTAGTGCACCCGTAGCCGCAACAACGAGCCAGGCACAGCCGTCGGCATCTTCGGGCACCACGCACGAGGTTCAATCTGGCGAGACACTCACCCGAATCGCCAGCAAATACTCCGTGTCTGTTGCAGCGTTGCAGGAAGCCAATGCGATCGACGA
>JBGSMR010000015.1:0-4879 GCA_041740065.1 Chthoniobacterales bacterium | reverse complement strand
GTCCGCGTTGTTTGGTCGAGGTCCATTGGCAGAGGACGCGCTGATGGTAACGAGGCTACCGGGCCGATTGCCTCGGGCGATCATTTCCCGGGCGAGCCCTTGAAGGAAGTAGAATGTCCCCTTAAGATTGACCGCCATTGTAGTGTCCCAGTGTTCGGGTGGCAGCTCGAGCAGCGGTGAGAAAAAAATGACTCCTGCGCACGCGACACCCCCATCCAGGCGGCCGAATCGCTCGTAAGCCGCCGCGGCGAGCGTCCGTCCGGTGCCCGCATCGGCGATGTCGCTCGGATGCAGCAAGACATTGTCCGGGTCGATCTCGAGCTGTTGCTGGACGGCTGTGAGGTCGGTACCTGGACGGTCTGTGAGTACGAGTATAGCGCCGGCTGCGGCGCAACGTTTTGCAAGGGTCGAGCCTAGCCCGCCCGCTGCGCCGCTAATGATATAAACTTGGCCTTCGAGAGATCGATTCATAGTGTGGGACTTTAGATGGTTGTAATTTGCCAGCGCAGAAGTCTGGCGAGATCTTGGAACGACGTGGCGAGATGCCCGCTGGCGGTCGCCGCATGGTGAACCGCCCCTGCTTCGACCCAGGCCCGATAGGCTTGGTGCAGTGGCAGGTGGGACGGACGAAAAAATCCGGTGATTGCACCCGTGTCGGGAAGTGGCTCGGACAAAATTTCGCCCTCCATCACGATGAGTCGGAAATCGCACTCGCCCACCGGAGAAAGACTCACGACTGTGACCGGCCCCGCTGCAAGCGGATAGGCAAACGACGCGCCACGTCCATGCAGTCCCCGAAAATTTGAATTCCCTACCAATCGGATTGCTTCTCCCGCCCGGCAAAGGGACTCGGCCGACTCGCCCGAATTGGCTAGGACAATGGCATTTCGTCCTTCATCGAGTACTTGGACTTCCGTGTAGAGCGCGTCACCGGAGAGTTCGCGAGCGGCGGCCATCGCTAGGACGGTCGGAATATCGCCGACCTCAGAGCACGGCACGCCCGAAGCTTGTAGTCTGCTGATGGCATAGGTGGCGGTAAGTCCGATCTCCGGGTTGCGCAGGCAATTCATGCCGTGGCTGTTGATTGTGGCGCAGTCCGGTTTCACCGTCTTTGCAATGCCGCGTATTGCCACCCATAGCCGCGCCGAACGCGCAAGTTCATCATCGGTGATTTCGGCCAATGTCCAGGTGGATTTCATGAAGTCCAATTCGGCATCGATTTCAGATTGCGGTGCGTCGAGGTAGGCTCGGGTGAGCGCATCTGCATCGTGAGGACGCACGTCGATTCCAAGGGCACATCGATGGTAGTCGCTAATGAGGACATCTGCCATTCCTGGGAAAATTTCTCCGATCTGCAGGACGCGAATGTTGCGTACGGCTTGGCAAGCGCGCGCTAAGGTAAAAAATGTGATTAGCCCGTCGGGAGTGGCGGTGGAATGTCGCGATGCGCACAGGGCGCGGAACGGGCGCCCGCGACGGGCAAGGACGTTGGCCAGAGCCTGCACGCCGATTTGTCCGGTATTGCGGACAATCTCAACCATCGAATACCCTGAGTCGACGGTTTCTATATCCTGACAATGCCAGAGGAGGAGCGGTTGATCGAGGCCGTCGAGTGCTGCGTCGGAAATTTCTGCAAACACGGCGATGACACAAAGCGCAACGATACAATCGACCCCGCTTTCACGAAGTTCCCGTCCTGCTGCGCGCGCCATCTCGACGTCGCAGATGGGTCCATCTGGACCGACGACCTCTCCGTGGGTGGCGAGCATTGCGCGACATCTCCGTATTTCCTCGCGCTTGCCGGGCCCGAAATCCGGGGAAAGCGACTCGTAGTAATCAACGTAAAACGGCAGAAAACCGATGCGCAGCGGCGTGTTCATTCGGCAGATGGTTTCAGTGCTTCCACTAGGCGTTGGCGCATCAGAATCGTCTCACTGAGGTTGTCCACACGATCGCAATTCCATGTTTGCATCCACACGTATTCCGAGCAGATCCAGCCGGAGTAATCGCGTCCTTTGAGGGCCTCGACCAACCGTTCGAAGTCGATTGTGTTTTCGGCTGCGACCACTTGAATCTGATCCTTGCATGCGCCGCGCGCGTGCACGTGCACAGTGTGAGGAATCAATTTCTCGATTTCATCCTGAGAGTATCCGGGCACTATAAAATGCGCGCAATCCAGAACCAGTCCAAGATCGGGTACTGATTCAAACAATTTGACTGCGTCGGATGGGGACGCAACGACTGACCCGAGGTGCGCCTCGCAGGAAAGTGGCAATCCGGCCTGGGTGCAGAGACCGGCCCTCCAGGCCAATTCGCTGATCGCGCGGTCGAGCGATGCGGAAAGTTCCTCAACCTCCCATGGCACCCCCGGAAGAATCGAGAAATGTTCGGCTCCGCATTCGACTGCGAATTCGAGCGAACGCTCGAAAATATCACGCGACTTTTGTCGTTCGGCGGCATCGGGGTGATTGACCGTAAGAACGCTCATTTCGTTGCACGGTATAAGAAACAGATCGGCCAGTTTGAGGTTCCGCTCAGAGCAAAGCTCCTTCAGCGCGGCGGCGGATGCCTTCAAATTTTCAAATGACGATGAAGGCTGAATATGACTGCGTCCTTCAAAAAATCCGATGTCCACCCCTTCAAAACCAAGGTCCCGGATGAGGTCCAGAGAGCGGTCGTGCGAGAGCAATGGAAATGTGAAATCGGCGCAGGAAAGGCGAATATTTGAGGATGGAGATTTCATGGGATGAAAAAAGGTTAGAGCGGGAGGGGATTTAGAAACTGAATCTCTGGACCGCGTCTTCGAGCACGGTTACGCCCAGACCGGGAAGGTCACGGACGGAGATGGATCCTGCCTCGGCGATCCATGGGTCCGAAACAATCTCGTTTTGCATGGGCGAGGGATGGGGTTTGAAATCGAGGCACCACCCTGCATGGGAACTCGCCAACAGGTGAACGCTGGCGGCTGTGTTGAGCGCGCTGCTCCACGAGTGCATTGAAAATTTCAGATTTGCACTTTCGATAGACCCAATAGCCTTGCGGCAACCGGTGATCCCTTGGCATCTGCCGGGGTCTAATTGCACGACATCCACGCCGCCCGCTTGGATCAGTCTTGCATATCCCTCCGGTGTCCATTCCTGCTCGCCGGTTCCAATGCGTGTATGGATCCGATCGCGGAGGAGGCGATGGGACCGGTAGTCGCGCGGAAGGAGTGGTTCTTCAATCCAAAGCAGTCGACACTCCTCCAAGGCAGTGATGCGTTCGATGGCCGTATGGAGATCCCATTTTACGCGTCCGCCGAGAACGTCGAGGACGAGGTTGGGTTCCTCGCCGACTGCTTCGCGGATGCGTCGCACCAGCAACAGATCCCGAGCCGCATCCGTGCCGAAAACCGCATCCGGGTGCGTGCCCCAGCCGCCTTTGAGGATCGGATAACCCGCGTCTGCCATGAAACGAAATTCGTCCACCGTCCAGTCGAGATTTTCCATATCGAGATGGATCGACCCCATGGCCGTGACGCGGTCGCGCAGCCGGCCGCCGATGAGGCTGCAAACCGGGAGGCCAAGCAATTTGCCTTTAATGTCCCAAAGTGCCATGTCCACAGCGCTCAGAGCGAAAGCGGCGCTGCCTTCCGGTCCGTACCACCACGTCCGATTCGTCATATCGTGCCAACGCGCTTCCACCTCCATGGCGTCTTTGCCAATGAGCAGCGGTGCATATCCTTCTTCAACGATTACCTGTGCCGCGCGACAGGACTCTGGAAACTGGCTGATGCACTCTCCCCAGCCGACCGTGCCGTCTTCGGTCTCGACCCGCGCCAGCGTGACGTGGCGGATGGCACCGTGGTCGTGCGGCTCTGCGTATCTTAAAAGGTGGGCGGTGACTTGACGGATTTTCATGGATGAGGTGGATTGCGTCGCAGGAGAAATTCTCAGGGACGGATGGACTGGCTGGATCCTGCGGACTGACAGGCTGCGTCAATCAGCCGCATTGCGTAGTGCCCAAGAGTCGCTGGGGATAGATTCGGCGCTTTGCCGAGCGCTGCGTCCACCAGATTAAAAGTCGGTTTAAATTTCGGGTAAATTTCGTCTTCGGCGAGTGGCGGAGGTTCCTCCACGGATCCGTCTGCCAACTTGATACGAAACTCGCCTTTCCAGAGCTCCAAAGAAAGGATCCCTTGGGATCCAAAGACACGAATCTCAAAAACACGGTCGATGTCCGAATGCGTCCCAATCGATCCGACCGTCCCGAGAGCGCCGCACGCGAAGCGGATGTGCATCGCGTTGACCACATCCACCGCCGTTCCTGCGTTGGCAAAGCGGGCGGAAATCTCGACCGGCTCCAGCCCGGTCAGGAAACCGATGTAAGCAAAAACATGTGAGGCCTGCGCATAGATGTGACCTCCACCCGCCGTCGCAGGATCGGAGTAGGATGCGCGGTGCGGTTCGATCGCAGGAGTGAGCGATGCGTCGATCCCGGAGCTCCCGCTTAACGCCTCGGCAAACGATTTTCCCTCGTAAAAACCGAGTGTGAAATTGGACATCATGACGTTCACCAACCGGATCTCGCCAAGCACACCCGCGGCCAAGCGTTCCCGCGCTAAAATCCCGTGTCGCGTATAATGCCAAGGGCAGCTAATAAGGAATTGGACGCCTTTGCGATCAGCGAGCGCGATCAGCTCTTCCGACTCGCTGGCACGCAGTGTCATCGGTTTTTCGATCAGCACGTGCAGTCCGCGACTGAGCGCCGCCTTGGCCTGCGCAAAGTGGACATTAGGCGTCGAGCTGATGATGACAGCATCAAGATCGGGCAATGCCAGCAACTCTTCCGCCGTGGTGAACGCGTGTGGGATTCCGAACTGATCAGTCAGCTTACTGGC
>JBGSMR010000418.1:0-2623 GCA_041740065.1 Chthoniobacterales bacterium | reverse complement strand
GAGACTTGGAGCGGGGGATATTAGAACAAATGAGAGCGATACGAAAACCTCTTCTGGAGGCGATGAACGAATCCTTGAAAGAAGAGTTTTCCGATAAGGCCAAGATCCCTCAGGCACCAACGCCGCTTCCCGTCGCAGCACCTTAAGTGTGGTCGAGTGGGCGGTTTATGATTCGTCTACGGGCTTGCCTACCGTGTGCCGGATTTCTTCTGCTGAGACTGCAAAGACGATATCCTCGCCGATGTTGCTCGCGTGGTCACCAATGCGTTCAATAAAGCGCGCGATGAAGATCAAGTTGAGGTATTCGCGAATGGCTTTGGGTTGAGCCTCCATGAGCTGAGTGCATTCGTCAGCGAACGCTTGGTTGAGTAGATCGAGTTCCCGATCTCGGGGCTTTAAGCTCCGGGCCAGTTCGTGATCGCCGTCGGAGTAGGCCCGGATGGCATCTGCAAACATCCGGTGGGCGAGCGTAAACATGGGCTGTAAGTGGGAAATAACAGATGGAATCTCGCCTCTACTGAGCTTGCGCGCGCGGCGTGCGATATTCACATTCTGATCTGCAATGCGCTCGATATTCACGCTCGACTTCATTGCTGTGACGACATGCCGTAGATCAGAGGCGACAGGCTGGTAACGCATGAGAATATCCACACCGTCGCGGTCCACTTGAATTTCCAGAAGGTCGATTTCCTCGTCGTCGGCGATTGTAATGTTGCACGCCTCGTCATCGCGCTCGAACAACCCTTTCGACGCATAGGTGAGGCCTCGCTCGGTCAGGCTGGCCATCATCAGGACATCGTTGCGGAGGTTCTGAAGCGCGTCGCCAAAGGAACCCAAGATGTGAGTGCTAAAGTCATTCATGATTACGTCCTCTGATTTGTTAGTGTATGCGTTGGTAAAGAGGTAGGGGATTTTCAATGTTTTCGAAAGTGGTAAGATCGAGGAAAGTGGCTTTATGCGAAATTTGGACAATTCTTGTATTGTGACATTGCTGTCACGCGCTGAGTTGCGTGCGACGATAGGGTTTTAACAGGTTCCCGAACCATTACTGACCTAGCAGGCTCTGATGCAAACAAAGCCAAACACATCGCCCGTCAAGCTCCTCGTTGTCCACGAGCGACTATTCGAGGCATCTGCACACCGTTGAAGCAATCGATTACAAGGGACAGCGTTTTATCTGTGGCGGCTTGTAGGGTCCAAAAAAGGCCATGAGGATTATTCACAAACGCCGGAGGCGAGGTAGCGACAGCGCGATCCCGAAGGACTGCGCCCCTGTTGTATTGCGCCAATGAAAGATGACACCGGAGGGTTGAAGTCGTTGCGTCAGGAATCATGACACCCGGCGATGGTTAGTTTTGTGTGTGTTTTTGTAGGGGTAGAGGTGGGTTACCGAGGTGGCTGACGTAGTGGAGGCGCAGCGAGCGTAGGCGAGCGGAGCCGGAACGGAGTCAGCCACCTCGGCGGCGGATGCTGGGGGCTCGGCCATGGTGAAGATTTCTGCGAGTCGCCGTTCGATGTCTTGGGCGAGTATCAACGGATCGAGCTTCTCGCGGAAGGAACGAAGCTTTGCCTTGTCCGTGGAGCTGACTTTATCACATGCCAGGAGTCGGTCGCAGGGGGTGGCTGCTTGGTCGTAAGTTTTGCGGACTTTCCCGGCGATGCGCTGTTTTTCAACCAGCTTCATGACTGGTGTGAAGGAGTTGCGCAGGGGCAACCACGCCTGTTCATACAAGTCGTCAACGAGGCTTTTGAGTCTCAGATCGGCAAAGCGCCCGTAGCCCAATAGTTGCCGAACATGCGTGAAATTTTTCTGTTCCACATGAGATTGATCGTTCTTTTTGTAGGCTCGGGAACGGGTCCAATCGACTCTGCGCGCTCTCTTGAGCAGATTGGCTTCAAGGATTTCATTCAAAAACTCGCTGCCATTGTCGCAATCGAATCCGAGTAACTCAAATGGCATGCGTCTTTCGATCCGCTCAAGCCCGACGCGAACCTCTCCTCCTCGATTGCCCCACAGGGCCGCCAGTTCCGTCCAGCCGCTATGAAAGTCGCTCAGCGTCAAGCTCCAGAGAAAGTCTCCACTGCTACTTCCTCCTCCGTGGGAAACCGTATCAGCTTCCATCCACCCTGGCCCGTCCGGTCTTTCGCCCCCGGCTTTTTCCACCCTCAGAGCTGATGCGATGCTCCGACGTGATCCGCTCCAACGTGCGGCCACTGCAACTCAGAATCCGCTTCTGCACCTCGTCCTCAATAGCTCCATGATGCGCTGCGTAGCTCCCAAGCCACAGGGGCAACGTTGCCTTCAGACGTAACCCGCATGGCTGCTCGCTTGCTTTCCATATCCCTACGATGATGCGGCGTTCTGCTTCGCTACACCGCGACTTGCTGCCTCGTCTCTGCGCTTTCTTCCCATGGCTCACTTTCCCGTTTGGTGCCTTGATCGTGTGCTTGCGATCCCAACCCATCACTTCGCTCACCTCGTTGATCATCGCACTTTTTCCCTCTCGATTGCGGCGCACATATCGCTTCCGACTGTGCTCTAAATATTCGCTTTTGCTCTTTGAACTCATTTGCCCAGATTGCTCTTTCATCCGGGTGTCATTCTTTATGTCGCAACGACCTG
>JBGSMR010000417.1:0-5300 GCA_041740065.1 Chthoniobacterales bacterium | reverse complement strand
CCGTTTGCAATAGGAAAGAATTCGGCCACTGACACATGATTGATTCTGCTGATTCCGCGTAGAACGCATTCCAGCATCAATCATCTAATGTGAGCCAATGAAAATGGGTGTCTTCGAGAGCGCTAGGGAACGCTTCATTTAACGTCGGGTGACCATTTGGATTCCCAAGAACTTCGTCGTGTGCGAAATGGGGCGCTATCGGAATCAATTCTGCCGGACGCTGCTCTGCATCGTGCAGTTTCGGCTTTGGCCAGACGGTGATGTCTCTCTCAAATCGCAGGAGGCAATTGAACCTTTGCAAGAGGATAGGTGGTTGACCTTAGGAGGATCGAGTTCTCCAAGGATTGGGCGGCTACCTACGGTTAAGGTGGCAGGAGGTTCTTCGGTTGGTAACTTCCGCCTGCGAAATTTCAATTACCTTCGGCTGAAGCCGTGGATTTTCGATGAGTTGAAGAACTCTTCGTGCTGCGGCCACTCCCATTTCATATAGCGGTTCGCGTACGCTACTGAGTCCGATCCCGGGGAAGCGATCCATCGGAAGATCACTCATTCCAATCAGGGCAATATCTTCGGGCAAACGCATCCCGCGTTCCTCCAATGCGGCAAGAGTTGGTAACGCGAGCCCGTCGTTCACCGCGAAGATGCCGTCTGGGCATTCCATTCCTCCGGTGAAAAAACGGTCGAGCGCCTGGTCGATTGAGGTGCTGCCGCTGCCATCAAGAGGAGGGTTCCAAACCCAATCTTCACGCACTTTCAGCCCAGCTGCGTTCATCGCGTCCAAGTAAGCTTGATAACGTTGGTTATGATGATGCATCGGCCAGTCGAATCCAATGAAAGCAATGCGTCGGCGTCCCGTGGCAATCAGATGCTCCACGGCACTCCGTGCGGCAGCATAAGCATCCCAGACGACCGCGTCGAATTCCGTAGAGCCTTCGGGAAAGTCTTCAAGGAGAACCAGCGGCACGCCAGCCTTCCGATATCGTCGGTAGAGCTCTTCCGAGCCGGCGACCGGGTAGGCAATCACGGCATCGTTGCGGCGGCTAAGCGCGTGTTTCAATTCTCGATGGTTCCGTTCTGGATTGTAGTCATGCGTTGCCAGAAAGGCAGTGTGGCCACTTTCATCGAAGACTTCGGTGATCCCTTGCATGAGCAAATGGACCCAGTCCATTTTGAGGTTCAGCAAGACCATGCCCACCACGCCGGTCTGACGGCGATGAAGGCTCAGAGCATTCTGGTCCGGCACGTAGTGCAACTCTTCGGCCATCTGCAGCACCCGTCTGACGGTTTCAGGCTTAAGCTTACGGGCCTCCGCCTGCCCATTCATCACGATAGAGACCGTGGCACGCGACACCTGGGCCGCTCGGGCAACCTGCATCCCAGTTACCGGGCGGATCAAAGGGAGATTTCGTTCTTCAGTCAGCACTGGGGAGAAATTATCTTTTTGCAAAAAGAGTGTCACGTCGGATTGTGGGAGTTTATTTTTGAGTGCGGACCTAACGCAATGTGTGTCTGAGCCCCCACATTGTTGGTATCCCTCCCAACAATTCGATTCCGTTCCTAGTTAGAAATTGGCGATCATTTGTATCATGCTTTGCGTTTTGCCAATCAAATATCTTTTTACTCCCGTCGCGTTGGTTCTAGTGCTCACTCGGATTGCGGTGGCCGACATTCTCGTTACTGAAGGTGAGGAAGTGCGTCTCTATTCCGAAGACGGAACCTTCATTTCCAATTTCGCTGGAGAACATACAAATCCTGTCGGGATCACCGATGCGGGAGGGATTGTTTATGTAGGTGAGTTGGCGGGCGGTGAAATCAAAAAATACGATATCGATGGAAAGAGCCTTGGAACGGTCTTGATTAATCAGTCGGATTGGCAGCCAGCGGGACTGGCATGGAGCGGTGGGTATTTGTATGCCGCTTCGTTCAGGCACAAGGCGGTGACTCGATACGCTCCAGACCAGGGTGAGGAGGATGGGGATTCATCAACACCGGAGCCGCAGCAAGTGCTCTCCGGATTGAAAGAAGGGGCGAGCGGCATCTGCTCCGCAGCGAAAAAAGGCGGCGTGTATTTTACAACCTCAGACGAGGAGACAGGCAAAGGAATCCTCGGGTATTGGTCTGGCGAACAAAGTGACCCCGCCATCCCGATTTACAGCTTCCCAGATGGGAGCAATCCTCGTGGCGTCGCGGTATCGGGAGAAGATATTTATGTCGCACTGATGGGGAGCGGACGGGTGGTAAAGATCGATCCCGCAGGCAATCTGGAGGATTGGTTGACTGACTTGCTTCAGCCCGTAGGAGTCGTGATTAGCGGCAGTAATATCTATGTGAGCCAGTATGGGGAGCGGACGATAACTGGTTATGCACTCAGCGATAAGTCGCTGACGACGGTCATCGCGTTGAGACACAATCCTCAATATTTCACGTTCACGTCCGCAGAGCTTTCTGCGCGGCTTACAAAGACGTTTCAATCGGTGAGGCAAACTGTCGATACGCCAGGAAGCGGTCATCCGGTGACGAACGTCCGAGCGGATATGGACGCGGCAAGGTTGCCGATCATCGGTTGGGATACCGAAGGTGGCACCCGCTCGCATCTCAACCTGCTTCGATCTCCGGTGGCACTCTCGGCAATTATTTCAGGTAAAAGGGAGACTCTAGTCGGTCGCGGTAAAGCAGAAGAAAATGGAGACGTTGTGTTTCAATTTGCACTGCAGGATGTCGAGGTCATCTGGGCAGTTCGTGTAAAAGACGGTAAGATTCAGATGGACTTCAGTGGCTCTGGCACTGACCTCACCCTGCTCGAAAAACTAGAAGTCACTTTTCCCTTTGATCCACGGGTTGCTGCCACTGGCCCGGTCGGGGGAGAATGGACCAAGGAAGAAAAGTTAAAACTGCCGACGCTGCTTTATGCACCCGACTTGGGTGCGATGCGCCTAACCAGCCCCACGGGATCCGATATCCTCGCTCGTTGGGAGGGCAGTCGGGGGCGCTTGGGTTGTTGGAGCACGCTCACGCTGGAGTTGCCACCGCTCGAGGCGGAGAAAACTCTGACTATTCTCTTCGAGCCGTTTCATCTCGCTCAACCGCCAGGGATCACGGACACCCGCCGATGGGAACTCGCCCGACGCGGTTGGATGAACCTGCTGCAAACAAGCACCAAACGCCCGGCCGAAGAACAAAAAAGACCTTGTCCTGCAGGCGTGTGGGCAAACAATGTAATCAGCGATCCGGTCTCTGCGACACTCTCTTGGTTAGCTGATCACGTCCTTCTCGTTCCTGAACTCGACGCGGATATTACGGCGACATCGCTCCTGCGGCGCTCCCTCGAACTTTATATGAATGGTGCTACTTCCCCTGACGGAGAGGTTGCTTACGTCTGGAACGACGGCATCACCAGCGACACCAATCCTTCTTTACTTATAGGAGCCTGGGCCTACGTGGAAGCGACTGGAGATGTCGATTGGTACGTGCGAAACAAGGAGCAACTCGCATTGATCGCCGGATTCATGGAGAAACGCGATCTCGACGGTGATGGCTTGTATGAATCGCGAGCCAGTGGAAATCGTGACCTGAGAACCTTTGGAGATTCCGCATGGGACGTCATCTCATCCGGACACGAAAACGCTTACATCAATGCTCTAGTCTATCGTGCCTGGAGGTGCATGGCAAAACTCGAGGAAAAAACCTCCGGCCCGAACAAATCCGCGCATTACTCAACGCTGGCTGATAAACTGAAAAAGGTTTATCGAGATACGTTCTACAATCCAGAAACCGGATGGCTGGCTTGGTGGAAAAGCGAGAACGGAGAACTGATTGATCTATGGAGTGATATGCCGACGAGTCTGGCGATTGCCAGCGGACTACTTACCCCAGAGGATGGGGGAAAGATGCTGGATCGGCACTGGGAGGAACTCCAGAAAGCGGGTTTCAAACGTTTTGACGTCGGTATCCCACTCACGCTTCGCCCAATCCCTCCTTCGCTCATGCTGCAGGGCTATGGCGGCAAGGAGGAGGATGGGGCGGATACATTTGGCCGCTACCTGAATGGAGGTGCTTGCGTGAGCAATGCAGGAATCTGGCTTTTGGCAAATTATGTTGCCGGAAGAAGTGAGCGGGCGGACATGGTTTTAGATGCAATGCTCAAGCGTCAAGCGGAGGGCGTGTTTGCGAATGGGGGAGGATTTCAGAATGGCATCATTGATCGTGCGGGAGCTGGCGCCGAGTTTTTCGATTGGGAGGGCAATACAACAGGCTATGAGGGGCACCTTGTTTATTCGTGGGTCTGGATGCAGGCGTTGTTTGCTCGCGAGGGTATTTATCAGGCTAAGGCCATTCAGGCGTTAGACGTGAGGTGAAGTGATCTTAGCGGGCACTAAACTCAACCTGCGGCCTCAGCGCAACATGCTTCAGAGACGGCAGGGGCTCAAAGGAGAGAAATTGGTGGGGCATTTGGTGAACACTTTTTACGATTAGGACACCTGTCCAACCCAGCTGGAAGAGCCTTGTAGGCCAGGAAGCGGAAGGGGGTGGTGATGTGCTGGTGAACCGAAGGATGATCCGGTTCATTGCGGAGTTGTAAAAGAAACCGCAAACACAAACTTTCTGACAGGCTCTCTCCTCCTCGATTGCCCCACAGGGCCGCCAGTTCCGTCCAGCCGCTATGAAAGTCGGTCAGCGTCAAGCTCCAGAGAAAGTCTCCTCTGCTACTTCCTCCTCCGTGGGAAACCGTATCAGCTTCCATCCACCCTGGCCCGTCAAACGCTTGCGGCCCACACCGGATTGGAACGAACTTTTTGATCCGGTTGCTGGCTCGTCCGGTCTTTCGCCCCCGGCTTTTTCCACCCTCAGAGCTGATGCGATGCTCCGACGTGATCCGCTCCAACGTGCGGCCACTGCAACTCAGAATCCGCTTCTGCACCTCCTCCTCAATAGCTCCATGATGCGCTGCGTAGCTCCAAGCCACAGGGGCAACGTTGCCTTCAGACGTAACCCGGATGGCTGCTCGCTTGCTTTCCATATCCCTACGATGATGCGGCGTTCTGCTTCGCTACACCGCGACTTGCTGCCTCGTCTCTGCGCTTTCTTCCCATGGCTCACTTTCCCGTTTGGTGCCTTGATCGTGTGCTTGCGATTCCAACCCATCACTTCGCTCACCTCGCTGATCATCGCACTTTTTCCCTCTCGATTGCGGCGCACATATCGCTTCCGACTGTGCTCTAAATATTCGCTTTTGCTCTTTGAACTCATTTGCCCAGATTGCTCTTTCATCCGGGTGTCATTCTTTATGTCGCAACGACCTG
>JBGSMR010000382.1:0-2995 GCA_041740065.1 Chthoniobacterales bacterium | reverse complement strand
GGGAAATACGTTTCGATTGAAGAAACCGTACGGGGATTCCGCGAAATTCTTGATGGAAAACATGACGAAGTGCCGGAAGGTAACTTCTACATGAAGGGGTCCATCGACCAGATCAAAGAAGAATAGCCTCAATGCGTCCGGTCTCAATAGCCGGACGCACTATTTCCGCACTCACCGAAACAAATTTTTCTCCGCTGACCCATGGCAACTCTTCGACTTGAAATTGTGACACCCGAAGCTAAGACGTATTCGGATGACGTGGATTCCGTCGTATTGCCGGGTGTCGAAGGCGAACTGGGAATCTTCCCCATGCACGTCCCTCTGATGACCCAGATCGCTCCTGGCGAGCTGCGTGTGATGAAGAACGGCAATGAAGATCGCCTTGCAGTGGGTGAAGGTTTTGTGGAAATCACGCAAGACTCCGTGTCTGTTCTTACGGACATGGCAGTTTTGGAGTCCGATATCGACGAATCAGCTACGGAGGAGGCGATTCGACGCGCTGAAGCTGCGATGAAAGATGACAAACTCAGTGGTGAAGATCATGCATTGGTCGAAGCCGCTCTCCAGAAATCCCTCGCGAAGCTTCGCGTCAAACGCCGTCGGCACTAGCTGGTAAGCTGCTTAAATTTCGGAACGGCACTTTGGACGCAGAGTAGCGCTTTCAAGCATTACCCGAAAGTTCGCTGTTTCCAGAAATAGAGCAGCTCTAACAATAAGCCATTCACAGCCATCAAAGCAGGCGCTGGGATGGGGGTAGATCGCGGTGGATGGCCGTTTCTACACTGTGCGTTAGGATGTGACGCCTTTTCTCTGATTGGTGATGTCATTCAGTTATTTCGGCTTATTTTACGAACCATGACACGCCTTCTTTGGCGGTAGTGGCAAGGCGGGATGCTGGGTCGTCCGAAAGTTGCGCGCGGCTCACTGGTTGAACGTGACCGTCGCAAAAAAGGACATTTGCAATTGCTCGCGGACTCTGCCCGCCAGCACCGAATCGGTAATCCACCATTTCAGGATTGGTGGTCGGATCGTAACCTTCAACCTCGGTGAGGAAAACGACATTCTGCGGGAAATTAATCTCGTAGATCCGAAAGCTCCTTAGCTCGGGGTCCGGTTGGAGGAATTGATTCATGGCATAATTAAAATAGAACACCTCCGGGTCCCATGCTCGGGGCTCTTTGTGACCCGGGACAATCCACAATGAGTCGACACCGGGCTTGGGTCTGGAGCCGGGGGCGAGTCCTGCAAGGGCTGTTTGACCGATGTAAGGTGGGAGTGCATTGTACCAAGCCAGCCTCTGGCTTGCCGCTATGGGGGTTATACCGGTCTCAGGAAGTTGATTTTGATTATCAATGAGGTAGAGGTTTAAGGCTATGCCCCATTGTTGCATCTGCCGTGCGCTCTGCGCAGCATAGGCATCGGAACTTCGGCTGAGAAACCAACCGGTAGCGCTGCCGATCAGACAGATACCAACAATACTAAGGAGTAAAATCTCGCGCGGTTTCATCAGCAATCAGCTCCTTGGGATGACAAACTCCCACCCGGCGGGTAGTGAGAACGTAAGGGGTTTCGGGCTGGCTGTGAGGTATTGAACGAAATAGTCGAACTCCGAAGGTTTCGCTGCATCGCGCATCGTGCCCGGAGGAAGCCCGAGGCGCTCTGATAAGACGGACGCGAAAAAGCGCGATGTCGTAATGGTAACGCTGGCATCGGCTGCCAGGCCGATTTTGCGGAGAAAAACAACCCCGCCGATTTCACCGAGCTGACGCAGTTGATCCGGGGTAAGTGTCATTTGTACAAGCGCTGTAGTCCACGGAAGGCTGTTAAAGACACGACTGGCTGTGAGGCGGCCTGCTGGCCAATTGGTGCGCACGGAGTTACGAGAATACACGGCGACCTGGGTATCTGGAAGCTGGCTCAGTGCTGTAAGGTAGGAGACCAGAATGTCCTCTTCGCTGACATTCTCCGAAAGGTCGGCAATGAACGTATCTGCCGCCTCAATTTCTTCTGCATACTGAGCGATCTGCTCAATCACCTGTTCGTCGCGAGCAGCCGTGTTTGCAGTCATTGGCACTAACTCCTGCTTCACTACGGACCAAGAATCCCCGTTGCGTTTGAGATCGATGCGGGCAATTGTGAATCCGCCATTGTTGCGCAGGATGTTTTCGGAAACGGGTGGTTTCCAGTCATAAAATGTTTCCTGAGCCCAAATATCCCGCTCGCGCCCTGAATAGATCCGATGTGCCAGAATGACATCCACTCCGAGATCGGTGAGCATTTTCAAGAACTCTGCTGGAGGTTTTTTTGGGGATTCGAACTTCATCCAAGCGAGTGTGGTGAAGGTATCGGCGGCGCGCGGACCGAGGCCCTCGACGACTTTGGAATAGTCGCGGAGCGGGACTACGTCGGAGGCTGTATTTCCAAACCAGGTGGGAAATCGATCCGGGTATTGCGAGCGCGATGTGTCGCCGTAGAAATTTGCAAGGATTTCAACAGGTTGACCGTCTAGGTCCATCCGGACTCCAAACTGAGTCCCCGCAGTGGCGGGTTCACCGGCCTTGTTCGCAAACGGATTGAGAATTTCCGCTTCCACCGAAGCGAGGGTCTCTGGAAGGACGTTATTATCCAGATTGCCGAGCATGATGGCGTCGTATTTTAGTGCATTAAAAAATGTGACCATATTGCCGTAATCAGTGGCATGACTGGCAAACGAGCCGCCTAAACTGTCACCGAGATCGACGAGCAACAGCTTTGCACCCACGCGAGCAGCTTCCTCGCGCACTTGCTTAACGTATCCCGCCACATAGGGATAATGTTGCAATTGTGCGATGGCCTGCATGGAGGTGGGATACACGTTCCCTCGGAGACGACCGGTTTGAAGGACGATGATGTCCGGTGCATCCTCGGCTTGGGGTTTGCAGCCGCCCCATCCCAGCGCCAAGGCGATTCCGGCTACTGCGGTCGCAGCGGAAGCAAGTGATAAACGTAACGGGCG
>JBGSMR010000375.1:0-22728 GCA_041740065.1 Chthoniobacterales bacterium | reverse complement strand
AGTTTAAACAACGCCCGATAATAATTAAGGCTGGCGGTCACTGCGCCCTTGTGCTGATAGGCCTGGGTATACAGCGCTAAATCTTCTTCCGTAAAGGCGTCCTGGCGATGAGCCCACTTCGCCAGAACAATCTGAAAGAATTGGGCTTTGATTGGCTTCTCGGTCCGGTTCAAATCGGATCTTCGGGTGCTTATGCAGCCGGTGGCGATAGCGTTCTCGGGAACACCTCAGCCTACCCGTTTAATGCTCCAGGTGGCGGCCCTGTAGGACAATTTCCCCTCAGTACTGGCCTGCGTTCAGGTGTCGGAAGCTCGCCTGGTAGCGCGGTTTCGACCAACAGTCTTGACGCGTTGGTAGCCGGCCTTGCTCAAGGAACGAGTTTGGCTGCACCGGGGATCTTCGCGCTTTCGGGCATCTATACAAATCCTCAATTCCAACTAGTCATTCGCGCGCTGGATCAGAAAAAGGGGATTGATCTCATGTCGGCACCAAAAGTGACGACGAAGAGCGGATTGAAAGCTGTTGTGAGTATTGTGCGAGAATTCATCTACCCAACAGATTTCGATCCACCGCAAATTCCTACGGAGCAGGCGGCTGGAACAACTACCACCGTTTCAGGCTCAGCGCTTCCTGGAGCTAATCTGATCTCGGCGCAACCTGGTTTCGAATTTCCCAATGGAATCATTACGCCAACAACACCAACCGCCTTCGAGACGAGGAATACCGGCGTCACGCTTGAGGTGCTTCCGACGGTGGGACCTGATGGATACACGATCGACCTGGAGATCACGCCTGAGGTCGTCGATTTCGATGGATTTGTGAACTACGGATCCCCAATTTTGGGAATTCGACCTATCACTCCTGGTATCGGAGGTTTGGTGACAGGTATCGAGACGTTCCCTCTCACTCAGAACGTGATCAACCAGCCTATTTTCACGGTGCGCAAAGTGAATACAAAAGTAACGATTTGGGATGGATCGACGGTCGCATTGGGCGGATTGATTCGAGAAGATGTCCAGAAGGTTCAAGATAAGGTTCCGGTTTTGGGCGACATTCCCCTTGTTGGCCGTTTGTTCCGGAGCGATGTGGATCAGAAGATTAAGAAGAATCTGATCATCTTTGTGACAGCTCGAATGATGGATGCCGAAGGCAAACCGCTGCGTTCAGATGCTGAAGAGGAAGAAATTGTTGAACCTTTGGGGCTGCCTGATGATCTACCCCGTCCCGTAATGCAGGTGAAATCTGTAGGATCAGGGAAGT
Source organism: Chthoniobacterales bacterium (assembly GCA_041740065.1). GTDB lineage: Bacteria > Verrucomicrobiota > Verrucomicrobiia > Chthoniobacterales > JAATET01 > JBDNGG01. Next base: position 21,468 of record JBGSMR010000375.1, on the reverse strand, counting down.
AGTAGCTAGGCATTTGCTCTCCGCAGGGTGAGGGAATTCGGTGGTCGTAGGCCAAAAAAGTGTGAGCTAATTTGCAAGGACGCATCCTTCCAGCAATGAAATCCATCGGCTGAATGAACTGAATCATGAGCTTGATCGTGGGTATCACTGGGGGAGTAGCGTGCGGCAAGAGTCTGTTTTCTGCGATCATCTCGAAGCGTCTGTGTGTGGATCGCGTTGACACCGACACCTTGGCGAAGCGGTTAATGAAAGATGACTCTGAGATTCGCGAGGCGATTCGATCGCGTGTTTCTCCCGAGGCTTATTTTTCCGATGGCGGGCTGAATACAGAATGGATTCGGGAGAATATCTTCACCAATCCGGATTTTAAAAAACACCTTGAAGCCATTGTGCATCCTGCCGTGCGTCGAGAGTGGAAGCGCCTCGTCGCCACCGCTCGGGGTAGTGGCGCAGGGATTATCGTCGAAATCCCCTTATTGTACGAAGTGCATGCGGAATCGGAGTTTGATTTGGTAGTCGTTGTTGCCGCGTCGAATAGCACGCAAATTTCCCGCCTGCAAAAGAGCAGAAACCTTTCGCCAATGATTGCTAGAAATATTCTCGCGTCGCAGATGGACATCAGCGATAAAGTTCTACGTGCGGATCGTGTGATTTGGAATGATTCCGGTCTCGATCTCCTCGAACGCCAGGCGGAACTGCTATCCGCATCCTTTTTAAACACCCCTTCCTTCGATGGATCGTATTGATTTTCTTTGCCGACTCTCCTGGCGCGAGCCATTCCAATCAAACTGCCGATTCAGAGCAGCAAGGGTCGTTCTCGCATCTGCAAACCGAGTATGACGGATAACATTTCATCAGATCAGGTGCACGATTCCACGGCGGCCACCGCTGTGCCGATCTCCTTAAACGAGCTTCAAACCTTGGGTCGGATACAGCTTTTGGAGCGGGCTCGTGAGCTGGGAATTCGGCTGCGCCCGGAGGGCAGTTTACATCATTTGGTTCTAGACCAGGCGAAATTCCACCTTGGAAATAGGGAGCCCTTGATGGCGGAGGGCGTGCTGGAGATGGATGGGCAACGAGGGATGTTGCGGTGGCCTGCTTTCGATTTCAAACCTGGTCCAGAGGATGCAACCGTTCCAGCTCCGCTCATCCGCCAGTATCAACTCCAGGCCGGCTTAAAGCTCCGTGGGCTGCTACGTCTCCCACAGCAAAAAGAAAATGGTTTGATCCTAGATCGAATCGAAAGCATCGAAGGGATCCCTGCCGCAGCTTGGCAAGTGCCCGTGGATTTTGAAAAACTGACGCCGATTTTTCCGAATCGGAGAATTCTTCTGGAGACCAATAGTTCCGAGATGATCAGCGCCCGGGCCGTGGATTTAATTGCACCGTTGGGGATGGGACAGCGGGGACTAATCGTTGCGCCACCGCGCGTCGGAAAAACGGTGCTCCTCAAGGAACTCGCTCAGGCAATCCGAAAAAACCAACCGGACGTGCATTTAATTTTGCTACTGGTCGATGAACGACCTGAAGAAGTTACAGATTTCCGCCGCAGTATCGACTGTGACATTTTCAGCAGCACCTTCGACGAACCGCCGAGCCGACACGTGCAAGTCGCAGAGCTCGTATCCGAGCGGGCAAAACGCCTTGTGGAGCTCAGGCAGGATGTCGTAATTCTGGTAGATAGCATTACGCGTATGTCTCGGGGTTACAACAATCTGCAACCAACCAAGGGTTCCAGGACGATGAGTGGCGGTATGGACGCCAAGGCATTGGCCAAACCCAAGCGGTTCTTCGGAGCTGCACGCAATGTTGAGGAGGGCGGGAGCCTTACTATCTTAGCGACTGCCTTGATCGAAACCCATAGCCGGATGGATGACCTCATTTTTGAGGAATATAAAGGCACTGGGAACATGGAAATTCATCTGGACCGCAGTATCGCGGAAACCCGGATCTTTCCTGCGATCCACATCCTCAAGTCCGCCACGCGGCGGGAAGAAATGCTTTATCATCCCGATGAATACGAGCGTGTGGTTGCCCTTCGTCGGCAGCTTTCGGAGATCCCAGCTGGTGAGGCAATGGAAACGCTCCAGCAAAACCTCATCCACACATCAAGTAATGCGGAGTTATTGCTTTCCGGACTCAAAGGGATTTGAGCTCTGTAATTTTGACCATCCAACAAAGATAATTCATGAAAAAATTCTCATTGCGTGAAATTGCCAGCCTTGTTTCCGGCTGGGTGGCTCCCGATCATGAAGGAGTAGAAATTCATGGACCGGCTGCATTACAGGAGGCTGGACCAGGGGATCTCGCCTTTTTTGGAAATGCAAAATATCTCCCGGCGTTGCGGGCTACGGAGGCAACCGCTGTTCTCGTTCCACACGGATTTAATGAAATAACTGGAGCGATTTGTATCTGGGTGGACGACCCGACCACTTCATTTGCAAAATTGTTGGAGCAATTTGCGCCAAAACCGTTGGAACACCCGGCGGGCGTTCATCGGACTGCCGTGGTGCATGATTCTGTGCATCTCGACCCCAGCGTATCGGTTGGACCGGGCGCGGTCATTGAAGCAGGCGTTCGAGTGGGACCCCGCACGGTGATCGCCGCGCTTGTTTATGTGGGCCAAGAAGCTGAAATCGGCGAAGATTGTATACTATTGGCCCGCAGTGTGGTGATGGAACGCTGTGTGCTTGGCAAGCGTGTCATTCTGCAACCCGGCGCTGTGATTGGATCCGAGGGGTTTGGATACGAATTCAAAGATGGAAGACACGTGAAAATTCCGCAGACAGGAATTGTTCAGCTGGATGACGATGTGGAAGTCGGTGCGAATACGACCATTGATCGCGCGAGATTCGGCCGGACTTGGGTGCAGGAAGGAACAAAAATCGATAATTTGGTTCAAGTCGCACATAATGTGCGCATCGGCAACGGGGGCATCTTGTGCGCTCAAGTCGGTGTATCAGGAAGCACTCGGGTCGGGAATTTTGTTACATTGGCAGGGCAGGCCGGAATTGTCGGACACCTTGATATTGGCGATCGGGTTGTTGTCGCAGCTCAGAGCGGAGTCAATCGTTCTGTTCCCGCAGGCGAAATCGTCGGGGGAGGTCCTGCGCGTCCTATTAAGGAATACCGGGAAAATTGTGCACAGATCAGCCGTTTGCCAAAGCTATACGACCGGGTGAGGCGCTTGGAAGCGGCCGGTAAGTCGGGCGCTCCCGCTGCCAACACCTGAGATTCGCCACGCGTTTGTAGCCCGTTCTATCGATGAATCAATTCAATACGGAGGCGGTTGAGTAACGCCTGCGTGGAGACTTGTTTGAACGTTTCGCGGTCGGTTGAAAAACATTCCCGCCAGACCACCGGGGCTTTGCCTTTAATAGAGAGGGCGAGAAAAACAGTGCCTACAGGCTTCTGATCTGATCCGCCCCCTGGCCCAGCAATGCCCGTGGTAGCGAGTCCATAGTCAGCCTCTGCCAGAGCCCGAGCATTCTCAGCCATCGCGCCGGCGACTTCCGCACTTACTGCGCCAGCTGTATCCAGGGTGAGGGGATCGATGCCTAATAGGGCAATCTTAGCGGTGTTTGAATAGGTGACCCATCCTTGCAAGAAAACCTCCGATGATCCGGGCACGTTGGTGAGGCGGTGGGCGAGGAGTCCGCCAGTGCAGGATTCCGCAGTGACGACACTTTCCTTCCGCTCCCGCAGTAACTCAACCACGATGTCCTCCAACTTGCCTGCTCCTGTGCAAACGAGCGCATCACCGAGCGCATCCCGGACTTCTGCGTCAAGACTTTCGAGGAGCTCTACTTTTCCAATCAAGCGGAAATCCACTTCATTTGGACGAGCGCAATAGCCGACTTCCAGATCTGCGATTTTACTTAGCCGCAATCCGATCCGCTCTTCGAGCAGCGATTCGCCAAGCCCCACGCAACAATAGCTCGCACACTGGATATCGGGTGCCCGTCCAGAGATAGCCCTTAGTATTGGCATTACGTGGGCGTCGAACATCGGCCTCAACTCACGGGGGGGGCCTGGAAGTAAAAAGATATGGGGCGTGCTCAAGCACGGGGTATCGTGTGGTGGGAAGTATAGCCCCGGGGCAGTACCAAAATGGTTTGGGAGCACCTGCGCCCCCACGGGCACCATCGCCTGCCTCCCCATCCGTGGTTGAAACTCAAAACCCCGGCGGGCGCAGCGGTCCTTAATGGATTGCAAAACATCCTGGTTCTCGACGAGCGGCATTGCGAGAAGCTCAGCTGTGACTTCGCGCGTGATGTCGTCTGTCGTCGGGCCAAGGCCACCAGTCACGAGCAGGATATCGCAGCGGTCCAATGCTTCAATGATAGCATCGCGGATTGCTGCTCCATCTGGAACTGTGACTTGTCGATGGATCCGCAATCCGAGAGGAAAAAGTTCCTGCCCAAAGATGACCGTGTGCGTATTTACAACGTTTCCGAGCAAGAGCTCAGTCCCGGTATTGATGATTTCAACTCTCACAGCAGATATTACGAACGAAGCTCTTCTAGCGAAGCAATCAGGCTCCCGATTCAGGAGCAGCAATCTGCTGTGAGCGCTTTGATCCAGCGATTAACCCGGGCATGCTTTTCCTTTTCTTGCCGGAGATCATAGACATACAGGAGATTGGCAAGCGTTCGGATGAGGATTTGTCTTGGGCCTGCATCTGCAAGATGACAGGGCTGCAACGCGAGATTTTGCTTTTCAAGGATCGCCTCGCAATCTGATCGGGATAAAATTCTGCCCCGGTGGAATGGATCAAAAAATAACTCGCCGTGCCGTCCAATAAAATGACCGGGCAGATTCACCCCGGCCACGCACATCCCCGCGCGGGCTGCGACCATCATGTAGAGTAACGTCAGCGTGATCGGAATTCCCGTCCGCGTTTCAATGACGTGCGGAAGCAGGCAATTTCGCTCGTTGTAATAATCATCTGTGTTTCCGCGGAACGTGAGTTCATCGGACATAAATTGCGAGAGTAGCAGCACGCGTTCACGGCTCGACACCGCACTCGAACTCCGTAGTAAAAATTGCCGTCCCCAGGAGTTTACCTTGACCTCCAACGGGCCGAGATCCAGGCCAGGCATCAGTGCCTGCGCTAGCATCCAGTTTGCCCGTTCCAGACACGAATGGTCTCCGAAAAAATGGCATAGGAGGCCGAAAGAATCTTCCGCTTCCCGTTTTTCGATAATGGATAACACCTCACGTGCATGGGATGCCACGGATCGCTCGGAGCACTCAGCGAGATCTCGCAAATCAAAAATTGCATCGTCGCCTGCCTGGATCAATTGCTCTTTGACAAGACGTACTGTGTCCGGGTCATTGTCCTGTAAGAGGCGCACGATAGCCTCGCGTTGATCAAAAATCATAGTCGGATGGAAGCGACGGGGATTGGCAGCTCGTTCTGGCCGGCTGATCCAACCGCGATTACAGAAGTTATAAATTTGACCGTGAAGCCACAAAGAAAACGAAAGGTGAGTTCCATCTAAAAAGAAGATCGCGCGGGATACGCCGCCCCGCAAGTGCTAAACGCACTTCGACGGGAGCGGCGTTCACACACCGAAAATGGTGAACCCAGCATGAATAAGTAATCCGATCAATCCGCCGATGATCGTTCCGTTCAAGCGGATAAATTGCAGGTCTCGGCCGACGGTCATCTCAAGTTTTTCGGCAATCTCATTGGCATCCCAAATGGAGATCGTGGAGATGAGATACTCGCGGATATGGGGCCGGATCGACGCTACGGCATCTAGGACTTTGGCTGAGACAAAATCGTTGATGGTGGCACGGAGGGATGGGTCTGATTCTAAAGCCGCAATGAGCTGGTCGGAGGTTTTGATGACTTGGTGATGAAAACTGGAATTGGAATCGTGTATGCTTGCGACCAATCCGGATTGAATCGAGCTCCACGCACTACGCGAGAATGTATCCAGCGTTTCACTTTCCGAAAATTCCTGCTGCAAGTGAACGATGCGCGTCTGCATTTCCGATGATGACTTTAAGTCTTCGATCAATCCCGTAAGTTTGGCATCGAAAGCCATTCGGAGTGGGTGTTCAAAATCCCCGCCTGCTTCTTGGAGGAGTTCTTGGACTTTTTCTATCGTTCGCGATGCTACCATGGACGCCAATTGATCGCGAAGTTGATCCAATGCCGGACCAAACCGCTGCAATCCGGGGAGACTTCGTAATGCCTCAACCGGAAGCGGAATCTCCTCCCGGATTTTCTTCTGAATGGTCGCGCGGTTGGCGACGATAAGATCACTCGTAGAACGGAGCAGCATTCCGTAAAGATGTTGGCTTCGGCCCTCTGCAAAAAGCTGGCCCAGCGTGGCAGATGCCAACCCGGAAACATCGGCCTCGGCCACCAATCGTTTTACCTTTGTCGTCAGCCATGCAGGTGCTGAGTCGGCGGCTGGTGATGTGAGCCATGACGAGAGGATGTTTGACAAATGATTTGTGACAGTCTCCCGATTCATGCTGAGCCATGATGCGGCGATGGATGCAAAGTCCAGCTTCCTGACCCGGTCTGCAATTCCCGCAGCACCCAGGAAATTCACGTCGATAAAGTCAGCAAGTGAACGAGCCACCCGGTCCCGATTCCTCGGAAGGATGGCGGTGTGTGGGATCGGGATTCCCATCGGATGCCTGAACAAGGCGACTACCGCAAACCAGTCTGCAAGTGCCCCGACCGTCGCTGCCTCGCAAAATGCGCGCAGATATCCCCAGGCGGGATGCAGCGGTTCCATGAGCCGGAATCCGATCATCCCGCAAAAGACAATGATCAACGCCGTCGTCGCAATGCGTCGCATACGAATCAGTGCCTTGCGGTCGTTGGATTCCCCGGTCATGGATGGGTTTATTGACAGTCGGCGGCTATGCCCGGGGATGTGCCGCATTGTAGGCGGCTTTTAGCCGCTCTGTTGAGACATGCGTGTAGACTTGAGTGGAGGAGAGATTTGCGTGCCCGAGCAACGTCTGCAGGCTGCGCAAGTCGGCCCCATTATCCAACAGATGGGTGGCGAAACTGTGGCGAAGTTTGTGCGGCGTCATGGTCATTGGTAATCCTGCAAATCGCAGGGATTTTTTCATCTGCATTTCTATCGCGTGGGTCGATAGCCTGCGCCGGGATTTATTGATGAAAAGTGGACCTGTCGTCACTTTGGCGGCCTGGCGGTACCGGGAGATTGCCTCCAATGCAGGACCTCCCACCGGACAGACGCGTTCTTTCGATCCTTTTCCTATCACACGCAGGGTCTCGGAGTAAGGATCGATGTCATGGACGTTCAAACTGGCGAGCTCGGAAATTCGAATGCCAGTGGAGTAAAAGAGTTCAAAAATGGCGGTGTCCCTGAGAGGCATCCACGCGGGCGCCTGCTTCGATAGTGGCAGACGGCCTGGTGCTTCCAGAAGGTCTAGCACCTGTTGGACCGTGAGGAATTCAGGCAGTAATTTCTCTGCCTTGGGCATCGTGACTTGTTTCAGCGGATTTGCGGGCAGGTTCTTCCGCTCCATCAGAAACCGATAAAAGCTGCGTAACGCAGAGAATGTGAGACGGATCGTGGCTCTGGATTTTTCCCGTTTCAGCATTTCTAGCAGAAACGCGCGGAAATCATCGGCTGTGGCTGCTCGCCATGTCACCGCCGGACGAAACGCTTGAAATTGTCGGAGTGCGAGTTGGTAGTTTGCGATAGTTCTTCGGGATGCATTTCGCTCGCCCTCAAGATAAGTGAAATACGATTCGGCCAGCGCATCCCGCTTCGATTTTACAGCCATAGCGTGCAGGGCAATGCTGCCACGAAAGAAAGCATTTTAGTGAACTACCTAAGTCAGACGTCCCACCGGCTCGTCCAAAGGCGGCTGTGGAGTGTCTGTGACGATTCCGACCTTGCCGGTGTCACGGTGGAACCTCAACGTTGCCTTGCGGGATTCTTTTCCATCCGGAGACGTGGCGACGATGGGAATTCCATAATCCGCGTCTGGAAATACGCAATGGTAGCGAAACGTTCCGTCGGGATGGAGTGCCACCGGTTTATTATCAATAGTCAGCTTGGCTTTGGGGTGCGTGCCCCCGTAGAAAATTACCTCCGCATTGACATGCATGAAAAATTCCCGCTCGGGCGAAAATCCCGGACTCGAAGACTCGCCGGAACTGCTCCAGCCAGATGACTCCACACCGCTGAGCCAGCTTGATGCTTCTCCAGTGGGCGTCCAACTCGATGTGGCTGCCTGCGCCCAACTCGATTGAACGTCTGACAGCCAGTTTGTGAGGGCAGGGAGAGATGCGGTTGACGACTCGCCGCTGCCTCCGCTGGAGGTCGCTGCTGAAAGCCAGCTGGCAAGTGCCACCACAGACCCACTTGAGATGCCTCCGGAGGATCCGTGCACGTCGAGTGTGCTCCCGCTGAATTGCCCTCCCCAACTTGAGGATGCCCCGGGGGCGACTTCGTTGGATGTGTCCGCTTGGGTCCAACTGGTGATCCACCCCGCAGCCCAACTTGCCATCTCCACCGGGCTCCACGACGAGATTCCGGATGTTGATTGTAATGCGTTCGCCTGGCTGACGAACGGGCTGGCCCCGCTGAATGAGGAAAGTGATTCTAAAAGGGCGATCGTTTCGCTCGCACCACCAGAACTGAGCAAGTCCTCCAATCGCGCTTGAACGCGCGAGTGCAACTCCGACGAAAGCATAACTCTCGCAGTCAGGCTCGTCGCCAGATCGGCACCAAGTAGCGTCGAAAGCATCTCATTGTACTCCGGGGTGACGAGGGGCGGAATGACTCCGCCAAATGCGGAAAAATCACCGCTGCGTTGCATCCGCGAAACGACCTGCATCAGGTTTTCTCCGGATTTTAACACCGAGTGCAAATTATCTGCGAGCCGTTGAAAACTCAGGTGCAGCGGAACCGTGGCAAAATCAAAGCTGTTTTCGCTGGAAACTTCTTCTGCCGGAGTCGGCACGACTGCCGAGCGCGCAATCTCCTGCCAGCTCCCACCCCGGTGGTAGCCGATGGTGACGTAGTAATTGGCCCCGGCGCGCTGCACCGGAATATACCAATTGCGGGTTTCAAACGGCACTTCAATTTCCTGTTCCACCGCACCATCAGCCGTGCAGCAACGCAAAAATGTCGTCCCACCAGGGTGTTTCGCAATATCAATGTCCCAGTAGGTGAAAAGCCAGTGCGGGTCTTGCGCAATCAGAAAAATGGTGTCCACTCCGTAGGAATGCGGTAATTCCTCTGCGTGGTGCTCTGCCTCGTCCCCATCGCGTTCTGCGTCCGGAATCGGTTCGGCAGACTGCTTGAGTTGGAATCCCGAAGATTCCCCTTTTGGGTGTTTGCGATTTTCAGGCATAACTTGACAGAGGTGACGCGTTATTAGATCAGGCGATTTTTTTCAAGGATGCACCCCAAATCTCCACGGGCAATGCAATTATTGTGCCAATGGAATGATTTTTGTCCCACCACTTGAAATTTTAACCATCACTATTAGATTCTCGGCATGAGATTTTTAAACCAACTTTTCGCTGGAGGATTACTTGCCGTTTCAGTCTTAGTGCCATGCGATGCGGGCGCGCAAAGTCCTGAGGCAGGTCTGGCCCGAAGCTTGAGTAAGGCATTTGGTGATGTTTATGAAAAAGTGTCGCCATCGGTTGTGGTGATCGAGGCCCGGCGGTCGCCAGTGGCTGCTAATGGTGGATCACAACAAATGCTCCAGTATTTTTTTCAAACGCCTCAAGGTCGCACCGTGCCCCTTCCTGATGCGTTTGAAAATCCCAACCAAGGATCTGGGTTTCTGCTCACGCCCGATGGTTACATTCTGACTAACAATCATGTTCTGGAAGATGCTGATCCGGACTCAATCACGGTCACTTTGCACGACGGCAGGACGATGCCTGCAGCGCTGGTGGGGGCGGATGCGCCCTCCGATATCGCCGTGCTTAAAATCGAGGCGGCCGACCTTGTTCCTGCGGAAATCGGGGATAGTGATAAAGTCCGGGTGGGTGAGTTCGCGTTCGCGTTGGGATCTCCATACGACCTTCGCGATACTTTCACCTTCGGCGTGATCGGCGCAAAAGGGCGCAATAATATCACTCCGAATCCGGACTACGAGGAATATATCCAGACAGATGCGGCAATCAACCCTGGCAACAGTGGCGGTCCGTTAGTCGATGTAGACGGTCGGGTCATCGGCGTGAATACGTTGATTCGGGGGATGAACCGTGGGTTGGGCTTTGCAATTCCGATTAATATGGCCACCAAGGTGGCGAGTCAGATGATTGCTGAAGGCAGGTTTATGCGGCCATGGTTGGGCATCGGGATCATTGGTGTTCAGGAATTGGATGCGCTCGCGATGGTATTTCCCCAGTTATCGGCAGCAGACGTCGCGCAGACATTCGGAAAACTGGAGAAGGGGGTGGTAGTCAGTGGCTTTGATCCGAGGTCTCCTGAGACGACCCGCCGGAATCTTCGTGTGGGAGATGTGATCCTGCGTGTCGATGGGAACGAGGTTGCAACGCCTCGCGATCTTCAACGAATTATCCTCAACGTCCGTGTGGGGCAGGATTTGTCCTTGGATATCTGGCGGTCGGGCAGCGTGCAAACCGTAAAAATTCCCACTAGTGAGCGATCGGATGGGATCATTCGTGCCGCCCTGCGCAATCCGGCCAGCGGGACTTCCACAGCCCCGAATGCGCTGCCAATGCCCAACCTGCAATCCTCTCCTGCCATCGCACCGATAGCGGGTGTTGAGGTTTGTGAACTTACTGAGGATGTCGCGCAGACGTTGAGCTTGCGTCCGAATTCCGGCGTGTTGGTTACTCGCGTTGATCCGGGTAGCGCGGCTGATATGGCGCAGATTGCTGAGGGGGATGTGATCACGTCAGTGGGGTCCCGTCCCGTCCGGAAAGTGGAAGATTTTGTTCAGAGTCTTCAAAAAGTTGGGGACAGCGGGGTCATGCTGCATATTAACCGGGGCGATCGTCGCACGTTTGCGATTCTCAAGCCGTAGCATGGGCTGTTAAAAACTTGCCGTTGTGATTTCTCAATTAGACGGTTTCGGGAAACCTGTTCCCTCGGCCATCCTGTGCCAGCTGAAACGCGCGGATGGGATGGCGGTCCGCGAGCTCTCCCGTGCGCTCGGGATGAGCTACATGGGAGTCAAAAAACCTTGCCTGGATTTGGTGAAGCAGGGGTATTTGAAAGCCATGCGCAAGCCCGGGTTGGTGGGGCGTCCAGAGTTGGTTTATAGACTGACCGAAAAGGGACACGAAACCTTTTCAACGCAATCGAACGATTTGACTTTGGCAGTTCTTGCGGCGGCGAAGGAACTTTTTGGCCCCTCAGCTCCTGGTAAAATGCTCTATGTTTACTTTCGAGACAAAGAGAAGCACTACGCTGCCCGCATCCGTGGCTCAGAACCCATCGCGCGTGCCCGGTGGTATTGCCGCGAACGCGACAAGGAAGGGTTTCTCTGCACGATTGAAAATTGTGAAACGAGCAATGCCTTTCGGATTTGTGAACGTCATAGCCCCGTAGCGGATATCATGGCCGCTTTTCCAGAGACGACGCGGATGGAGTCAGATATGATTGAGCGGTTACTCCAGGCACCAACCCGCTCAGAGCCTGCGAATCCGGGCGCCTCCCGATTTTTGCGGACCTACTTGGTGACTCCCCGGGCGATAGGATCGCTCGACAGTGCTTGCCAACGGACAAGAAATTCTATTTCTTTCATAGCGAATGAGTTCGGACCATAAATCGCCCCCGTCGGATCCTCGGGATGAGATGCGTCTCCCAAAATCGTCCGCTGTGAAACGACAGACGATCTGGATGCGTATTGTCCAGCGCTACCGGTGGATGAGCGTGTGGAACAAAATCGGGCTGTGGGCATTTGTTACCCTCGTAGTTGCCTCTGCGGTGGGATTTCAATATGTGAGACCCGCTTACCGTCATTTCAAGTCGAGAATGTATCTCGATATGGCGGAGAAATTTGCCGAAAAGCAAGACTACAGCGCGGCATCGCTTTCCTTTCGCAAGGCAATCTTGTCAGGAAATCGTGATCCCGAAGTCTGGAAGCGCCTCGCCGTATTTCTTGAGAAAGTGAACTCTCCGGAGTTGGCAAAAATCTGGGAGACACTGGCGGGGTTGGAGCCGCAAGTTGCAGAGCACAAAATTCGTCAGGCTGAAGCGATGTTGAAAAATGGTCGTCCGCATCAGGCGATGCAAATTCTAGAGGCGATACCGGAGGCAGACAGGAATAGCGTGAGTTTCCAGCGGGCATCTGCTGAACTCGCTTTATCCAAGCGTGATTACGCGGTCGCGCGGTCGCATTATGATGCGTGGCTTTTGTTGGAACCTGACAATGTCCTAGTCAAATTTCGCCGCATCATCACCACGATGTATTCGCCCGATCCATTGATCGCTTACCCAGCGAAGGATGAGATGGAAGCAATCGCGCGGTCTGGTGGCGGGGCATCGCAACAGGCCTATCGAGAGCTCATCGCCCGATCCATGCAAGAAGGTGATGTTTATGACGCATCGCGTTTGGCGGGGAGATTAGTCGAATTACCCAATCCGACATTTGACGACATGGCGATGTATTTGAATCTGGAGATTGCCTCGCAAAGTTTTGCTGTGCAAATCGCGCTTGATCGATTTTTAAAATTTGCTGAGGCGGACCCGACTCAATTGCCACGAGTGGTGAATTTTTTGCTTGCGCGTGGTCAGCTCGATGCGATCAACAACTGGATTAACAAACTTCCGACGGAAATAGTCGAACATCCCGAAGTTCAGACGACGCGGTTTCAGATCGCTCTAGCGACGCAGGATTGGTCCTCCGCTTTTGAGCTTCTTAAGAATAATAGATTGCCCATCGAAATGCCGGCAAAGGTAATCGAGTTGGCTGAACAAGCATTCGCAGAGCGCGCGGCTGATGACAAAAATGCCGATCAAACGTGGCAGAAGTTGCTGTATGTCGCTGAAGGGAATCCAAGTGCCTTGCAGTTGTTGAGCCTCATGGCTGAGGCGCGTAATTGGTCTTTTGCCGTAGGCCGCACTCTATCAGCGCTCACAAACCTGGCCAGTGGCAACATCGATGTCTGGCGGCGGCTTGCAAAGCACGAGGCGATGACTGGCAATTTGGCCGGATACCACTCCGCTCTAACGGGCATGCTGCGCGTGAATCCATACGACATCGACGTGAGTAGTGATTGGGTGCTGAGCAGCGTTCTGCTGCGTAAAGAGAGTCCAGATGTAGTGCTCGCTACTGCGGAACGTGCCTACAACTCCACTTATGCCACGAATCCCAGCGTTGCCACGTCGTACGCAATCGCACTCCTCGGTATGAATCAGGCAGCCAATGCAAAGGAAGTGATCGAAAAAATGACGACCACAGACCGAATGGCTCCCGAACGGGCACTGTATGTGGGAGCCATCCTTGCGGCGACGGGGAGTAGCGTGCAAGCGCTGGAATACTTAAACAGGGCTGCACAGACAGATAGTATGCGGTTCAGCGAAGAGCTTGCGTTTCGACGCATCTGGGAAGGCATCGCGCGGGGCGAGCAATCTGCCTCCGAACAACTGGCGAAAATTTTCAGTGACCAGGCGGGATGGCAGGATGAATCGCAGCGGATTGCGGAGGAGGTTCGACGCGAGATTGAGCTCCGATACGACCCCGCCGCATCTCAACAGATTTTTGATGATTTGCGGTTGCAGGCTGATGCTCGCCAACGCAGTCCAGCGGAACTCCAGCAACTTCTGCAGGATCTCAAGCAAGGTGCTCCGCAACCCCCAGAGCAATGAACTTGCATGTCTACAGGCCAATTTCTAGTTTTTAGTTTTTTTGCAAAATGAATACTGCTCCGCCCTCTGGCCTTCAAGTTGAACGTACCGCTGTGGGCGGTTTTCCGGTTTGGGTGGTATTTGCATTTGTCGGGCTGATTTGGTGGCCTTCGCTTTCGCGATTCAGCATCGAGTGGAGCATAAACGCGCAATATTATTATGGATGGTCGGTGCCATTTTTGAGTGCATATTTGCTTTTTGAGCGATACGGCTCCCATCCCACGGTGCACCCTCCGACTCGGCAATGGCCTGCCTTGGTGCTGATGCTCTTGTTTGCACTGCCGCAGTTGCCTCTGCGGATTATAGCAGAACCAAACACAGACTGGCGCATGATCTCGTGGCTTATGGCGGCAACGGCGATGGGCCTCACTTTTTGTGTGTTTTACCTGTATGGCGGATGGAGGTGGTTGATCCACTTTGCGTTTCCTGTATTATTTCTCGCGACAGCTATTCCTTGGCCTAATGCGATAGAATCGCAGCTTGTGCAGGGGATGATGCGGGTCAATGCACAATTTGCGGCAGAATTCGTCAGCCTTTGTGGTGTTCCGGCGCTGGCGATAGGAAATGTTATCCAACTCCCCAATGGAGTTTTGGGGGTGGATGAAGCATGCAGTGGCATCCGGTCGCTTCAATCCACGCTAATGGCGTCATTATTCTTGGGTGAACTCTACCGGCTCAAAGCTCTCGGGCGGCTTCTTCTTGTTTTTGTGGGCGTGGGGATTGCGTTCATTCTTAACGTCGTGCGCACGAGTTTTCTTACATGGCAGGGGGCTTTTAATGGAATTGAGGCTACGGACGAATGGCATGATGCCGCGGGATTCACGATTCTAGGTGGAGTTTTGGTCTGCCTATTTATTATTTCGATGATCCTAGAACGTAGGGAACGAAATGTTGCTGCTCGTAAAAAAGCGGCGGGCGCTTGATCTTGGAGATTGAAGCAGGTTGTAGATGGTTAAGGTGATTTGTTCGTTGCCGTGGACGGAGCCCCGCAATCCCGATGCTGGAGTGCGGCTTTGGCAGGTGCCCTGGTTAAATGAAAATTTGTGATCTGACCCAGTTTTACTCACCGGTGAGTGGAGGAGTGCGCCGGTATTTGGAGCAGAAGGCTGCCTACATTCGTCGCGCAGGTCGGGGAGACAGGCATGTCCTCGTCGTTCCGGGAGAAAAGGACGACGTGCAGGGAGATGAGCAAACTTGGGTTTACACCATCAAGTCTCCGCAAATCTCGCGGACTTCACGCTATCGTGCGCTCCTGAATCTCAACCGGATCGAAGAAATTTTGGAGTTCGAGAAACCATCGATTATTGAATCAGGAGATCCCTATCAGGTTGCATGGAAGGCCGTGACGTCGGGGCGGTTGCTCGGGATTCCCACCGTGGGGTTTTATCACTCCCATTTTCCCGAGGCCTACATTCGTTCGGTGGCAAAATATTTCGGAAAGCTTTCCGTGCAGATGGCTGAGGAGGTTTCGGAACGATACGTCTCGGCGTTGTATAACCGGTTTGAACGCACCTTGGTGCCGAGTCCTGTGCTGGCCGATGTGTTGCGGGGATGGCAAGTCGATAACGTGGAAGTCACGGATCTTGGAGTGGATACAGAGATTTTCCGGCCCGATGGGGATTCCGCGCTTGCGGTAAGGAGCGCACTCGGTGTGCCAGATTCTGCGGTTCTCTTGTTGTATGTGGGACGATTGGCTTCAGAAAAAAATGTGCGCACGCTATTTGACGCATTCGAAATCGTTCACCGCCGCGCTCCGGGACGATTCCACTTGCTTGCCGTGGGCGATGGCACCCGTCGATCCGACTTGGAGCGGGTCCAACGGTCCACGGGAGCGGTAACTTGGCAACAATATTGCGCGGATGCCGCACAACTGGCGAGGATCTATCGTGCTGCGGATTTGTTTGTGCATCCCGGCGTCCTTGAGACATTTGGGTTGGTGACACTAGAGGCGCAGGCCTGTGGGACGCCTGTGGTTGGAATCCGTGGCAGCTACATGGATCGCATCATTTTTACAAATCAAATGATGTGGGCAAATCAGAATACGCCTGCCGCTTTAGCCGATGCAATTTTCTCTCTGTCTCAATCCAATCTGAAATCCGAGGGGATGCATGCGAGTCATACGGTGCGACAGAACTACAGTTGGGATGCGGTATTTGATCGATTGTTTGGTGTTTACCGCACGGTGATCGCAGAATACAACCCGTGATTGTGATACGATGCGGCGATTTGGAAATCCGTGCATACCAGCCCTGTGATCGGGATGCGGTGCGGGAATTATGTTGTGATACAGGCTTTCTCGGACAACCGATAGATCCCGTGTTTGAAGATCGCGAGATTTTTGCGGACTACCTCACAGAATACTACACTGACATTGAGCCGGAATCCTCATTTGTCGTAATTCATGATGGGGTGGTGAAAGGCTATCTCTTGGGATCAAGGTATCCGTTGAAGCAGCAGGTGCATGGGCTTTGGATGAACATCCGATTGTTTGTGAAGGGGATGCTTCGTTACCGGAGATACCGGAAAGAATCGCGTGAGTTTATCGGATGGATTTTTCGAGATTCTTGGCGGGAAGTCCCTGCTGCTCCACGCAAAACCGCTCACTTCCACTTTAACCTGCTCCCCGAAGTGCAGGGAGTTGCCGGCACTCGGGCCCTGCTTGGTGCCTATTTCGACTACCTTCGCGCAGCGGGTGAAAAGGCGGTATATGGTCAAGTGGTTACTTTTGAAGATCGCCGCGGAGCCCGGCTGTTTGAGCGCTACGGGTTTCAGGTATTGGAACGGCGGGAAGTCACCAAATATCGTCGCATCCGGCCGGATCAACCGGTCTACCTCACAACGATCCTGAAGCAGTTGGATGGCGGCGAGAATGCCGGATTTCGATCCGTGATCAAGGCGGCGGCTGACTCCTGAGTGCAGAAAGGAAATTTAGAATATGGCTGCAACTGTGAACCATCCGATCATTAACACCCCGATACCGAGTTTGCCGACGATGCCTGCGGTGGTTCCGACGAAGGTGCCCCAGGTGGACTTTCCCGCAGGGAGGATGCCTTGACCGCCCAGTAATTCTCCAACGAGGGCGCCGATCAGTGGTCCAATGAAGATTCCCACGATTCCGAAAAATAGGCCGATGATCGCACCGAGTATCCCACCAATTGCACCCCAGCGCGTGGCACCAAACCATTTTGCTCCTAATGATCCGCTAATGATGTCCAGTAATTGCGCCAGTATCATAAGGCCCGCGAGTACGACGAGAGTCGGCCACCCAATCGATCCGAGCGTGAAATGATTTATTACCGCTCCGCCGAGAATTAGTATCGGTCCCGGGATCAGAGGTAATACGGTCCCAAGGAGGCCAATCATCATCAGCAATCCGGTAACTATCCACCAAACGATTTCCATGTCGATGCGCACCATGCGGGAGTTGTGTTCTCAGCGCAATGGCGTATGAAGAAATTATTAAATACACCGATGCGTGTGCCCACAGACGAATACCATTTATGAAAAAATCCGCCATCCTCGCTCTAACTTGTCTGTTTGTAATCGGATGTGTGGGCTGTAGCACTATGCAAAAGAAACAAGCGCTCATCCCGGTGCCTCAAGTAGATCTTCCGCGGTTCATGGGGGACTGGTATGTCGTCGCAAATATCCCGTATTTTGCAGAGCGCGATTGTGTGGGTTCAGTCGAAAGCTATCGACTCCTCCCTGATGGTACCGTGGATACGGTTTTCACGGCGCGGAAGCCAGACTTCGATGGGAAAGAAATACGGGTGCGTACGCTTGGAATCGTAAAAAACAAAACTACCAATGCGGAGTGGCAGGTGCAGCCGATCTGGCCCATTCGGATTGCCTACGTGATTATCGATCTCGATCCGGAGTATGGCTACGCGGTCATTGGACATCCGTCCCGAAAATACGCATGGATTCTGTCCCGGACACCCACGCTTCCCGAGGCGACCCTGGCGGGGATTTTGAACCGGATGAAAAACCAGGGTTATGACCCTTCTGCGCTGGCCATGGTGCCACAGAAACCGGGTGCGCCTGCGTTTTTGGTTCCTAGTAAATGAGGTCGCAGACCGATCTGCAAAGGGATAAATCCTGTGCGCGCTGGCAGCGCGGGTCGATGGCTGCCGTTGTGGTTTCGCTGCTTGCCGCGTGTGGAGTGGTTCCCAAACCTCCAGCCGATATTCGGCTGGATCGGTCGGTGTTTGCCTGGAACGGGCGGCGGGTGCGCATCGAGAGCTATTCGTTGCAAGATGCACGTCCAGCCCTGTCGACGGTATTTTTGCTGCATGGGATTGGAGGGATTCCAGGCGACGGTGCGATGTTGCGCCAGATGGCGTTTGCAATTGCGCGATCAGGTCGTGAGGCGGTGGTGGTTCGCTACTTTGACGCAACAGGGCATTGGGTCGTGAGTCGTGGGGTAGCGATGCGGCGAGGGCCCGAATGGCGTCAGGTGCTGAGCGCGGTTATGGATGCGCATCGGGTCACGAACCCGGGTCGGAAGATTGGGCTTCTTGGATTTTCACTCGGAGGATTTTTGTCTGTTGCCTTAGCCGCAGAGGATTTGGACGTTGATGCTCTGGCGGTCATGAGCGCTGGGGTATTGCCAGAACACGAAGATAGGGATTTTTCTAAACTGCCTCCCATTTTGATCCTTCATGGTGGACAAGATTTTTTGGTCGAGCCAGAGCGCAGTGCGGTGCTGGAGCGATTGGCCACGCAGAGTGGTGTGCAAGTTGAGAGACTGATCTTCGAGACCGAAGGGCATGTCTTCGGACGCGAGGCAAAAGGTCGCGCGGCGGTAGAAATGATACGATTTTTCAACCGATATCTTCAGACTGGTCAAAGCGCGTTGGAAAACGTAGTTTCTTCCGAAGCCGATTGAGGGGGCATAGCTCAACGGTTAGAGCAGCCGGCTCATAACTGGTTGGTTGCCGGTTCGAATCCGGCTGCCCCCACGCTCCTGCTTGCATCGCAGGAGAAGATTTCTCACCGTTAAATTTTCGATAACTGCAATCATCCATGATTAACTTTCTTCGCTGGACCGGGCGGGTGCTCTTTGTAGCTGGTGTGCTCGGATTAGTCGCTATCGGGCTGGCTTTTTCATGGTTTGCGAACCAGCGAACCAAAAAATTATCCGACTTGGATGCGCAGTCCCGCATCCTTGCCACTGCTTCGGGCGACGTGGAGGTTGCCACATCTGGTCCCGCCGATGGACTGCCCGTGCTGGTGCTCCACGGCACACCCGGCGGATTTGATCAAGGCCTGGCGCTGGGCGCGGCACTTTCCGAGGGGAATTTGGTTATTGCTCCGTCGCGCCCTGGATATCTACGCACCCCGTTATCGACGGGATTTTTTTTCGCAGATCAAGCGGACGCCCTGGCCGCTCTGATGGATGGGATGGATGTGCTTGACGCGGTGGTGATCGGAGTCGGCGCGGGTGCGGTGGTCGGAGCAGAATTGGCGATTCGCCACCCGGATCGCGTCCGTGGATTGGTGTTGATTTCCCCTCCGACAGCACCGGTCGTTTCGAAAGGCACCGACAGTTTCGAGAATACCCCTATTTTAGGGGCGCAGATTCTGCATCAAGTGGGCGGGGACTTTGGGGCATTGCTTACAGTTGATAGGATTGAGAAAGATCCGGATCGGGTCGTCCGGCAAATCTTAGCCATGGATACTGACTTGGAAGATGAAGTGCTGCCGGTAGACGCTGTTTTGGAAAGTCCTGATCAATTATCGCTCCTTCGGGCGCTCGCTGGAAGTATCAATCCGTTGAGCCCGAGGGAGGCTGGAGCTCGCAATGATCTGGTTCATCTCAAGCTCCCCCAGCCTCCGGCATTCGCGCAGATCTCGTGTCCCGTATTGGTTTTATCAGGTGCCGCTGACAGTGCCCGGGAGGTCGTCGATGCATCCGCGATTGTTGCTGCCGCCCCGGATGCGCGTGCAGTGTCCGTCGATCGAGCCGGATCGCTGGTGTGGTTCGGCGCTGAGGGGGACTTCGTGAATGATACGATTAAGGACTTCATGCGAAACCTGCCGCCACCGCTGCCTGCGCCTTAGTTGATTATGGAATCCGGGACGGACTTTTTCATTCGACAGGACCGTGCGCACCGGGCGACCAAGTGGCTGATTGGTTACTTTGCGCTTGCGGTCGTCGGCATTATAGCAGTCTTGCAGGGGATCCTTGCAATTGCTCTCGGTGAAAGCTGGACGAATCTCCAACTCTTGGGGATGGTCTCTGGCGGAGTCATTGTAGTTGTGCTGGCAGGTGCAATGTTTCGGATTGCGGAACTTTCGCGCGGAGGATCTGTTGTCGCTGAAATGCTTGGCGGAAGACTCGTGGATCCCCACACGCAGGACCTCAAGGAAATCCAACTGCGGAATATCGTGGAGGAAATGGCCATCGCCTCCGGCGTGCCCGTCCCAGAAGTATACGTCCTGGCGGACGAACGCGGGATCAACGCCTTCGCTGCAGGACATAATCCAGGGGATGCAGCGGTCGCAGTTACTGCGGGTGCGTTGGAGAAATTCAACCGGGAAGAATTACAGGGCGTCATTGCTCACGAATTCAGTCATATCCTCAATGGCGACATGCGTCTCAATATTCGACTCATGGGTGTGCTGAACGGCATTCTTTTATTGGCTATCCTAGGCCGGATTCTGTTCGCGATTGGTGGTCGTGCGCGGGTAAGTTCTGGACGGGACAGTGGATCTGCGGGCGTCACGCTCGGGTTATTTGGCCTTGGTGTTGCATTGTTCATTATCGGATGGATCGGGGTATTTTTTGCGAAACTGATCAAGGCTGCGGTGAGTCGTCAGCGGGAGTTTCTTGCTGATGCCTCGGCGGTGCAGTTCACACGCAATCCGGATGGCATCAGTCGTGCACTTTACAAAATCGGTGCTGCGACGGGGCGGATCGAGAGCGCCCGTGCGGATGAGGCGAGTCACTTGTTTTTTGGGAATGGTTTGTCTGACCCGGCGATGTCATGGTTCGCGACGCATCCGCCGATTGATCTGCGGATTCGAGCAATCAATCCCCGGTTTGATCCAACAGCGATTACCAAGGTGGTCATTCCGTCGCCCGATGCGCCTTCAAAGAAGACTGCATGGGCACCGACGGGAGGTCTTCCAAGCGCGCGCCAACTGGGCGTGGCGACGGCAATTCTTGCAGCGCTGCCGGATGCCATCCGCGCCGGAGCAAATGATGCAGCCTCTGCTGAGGCGATTGTCTATTCCTTGGTGCTGAGTCGCAACGACGACCTCCTTGCCAAGCAACTGGCACTCGTTGAAATTACGGATGCAGAGCGTGCATTGCTGAATCAGGAACTTACCCGTCGTAATGATGTTCCTGAAAATGTCGTGCTGGCGGTGGTTGATCTTTGCATTCCGTCGCTTCGTCGGGTTTCTCCGGAGCAATACAGGTTGTTCCGTTCGAACCTTCGTAAGATTATCGAAAGTGATGGCGAGGTGGGCTTTCTTGAATTTGTGCTGCACAAAGCGATTGTTCGGCACTTGGATCACTATTTTGAAAAATCCCGCGGTGGGTTGGTAAAATTCCGATCTGTCGTGCCGCTGCTGCCCGACTGCGTGCATCTCTTTTCCTCGCTGGCCTGGC
>JBGSMR010000315.1:0-5317 GCA_041740065.1 Chthoniobacterales bacterium | reverse complement strand
GGGGGAGCAGCGGCGGGTCGTCGTGCCGGTCCGGGTTGAGTCCCTATCCTTCTGGCGGTCAGGCGAATATGTGGTGGAGCCGGGAACATTTATCGCCTTGATCGGGACTCACTCCGGCGACGGGTTGCGGGTCCGGTTCACGGCCGGCCTGGCCAGGCATCAGTGCGACGAGACCCGTCTAGCCTACCGCAAGGATTATGAGGATGCCCGCACTGTGCCCAAGCCCGAGGGCGCATAACTTTTCAACAGTTGTTAATAAACACGCTATGAAAACCGAGCCCGCCACCCTCTCCGCCTTAACGCCTGAAGAAGATCGCGTGCCGCTTACGCAGAAAGCCGCCTACGCATCGGGAGCGGTGGCCAGTTGTTATCTCACGAACACGATCAGCGTGCTGGCGCTGCCGATCTACAATATCGGTTTAGGAGTTCATCCGACGACCATTAGCCTGGCGATGGGACTACCCCGTTTTTTGGATGCACTCACGGATCCATTCATCGGCAATTTCTCCGACAATACCCGCACGCGTTGGGGGCGTCGCCGTCCCTTCATCGCCATTGGATTGCTGGTCGCATCCCTGCTTTTCGCCCTGATGTGGCTTCCTCCGGTCGGTGCGAGTGTCGGGGCATTGGGTGTCTATTTTACCGTGATTTGCATTCTGACCTACGTCGCCATCTCGGTCTGGCAGATCCCTTGGGACGCCCTCGGGATGGAACTTAGTCAGGACTACGACGAGCGAACGCGGGTGCAGGCGTGGAAGATGACTTTTTACAACGTCGCCTCCTTCCTCACGCCTTGGACCTACGCCCTGTGTCTTCTGCCCGTCTTTGGTGGAAACGAAATTGTGGGAGTGCGCTACGTCGGCTGCGGGGTGGCGGTCGTCGCTCTGCTTTTCGGTCTCGTGAGTGCCGTTTTTTGTCGTGAACGGGCGGAAACGCAACGGCAGGAGAAGATCAAGTTTTTGCCCGCGTTCGTCTGCACGTTGAAAAATAAATCATTTCTCATCCTAACGGGAGTGCTCTTCATCGTCCTCTCGGGATTTCTGCTCTCCATGCCATTTATGACTTACGTGAACATCTACTACGTCTGCGGTGGCGACAAAGCATTTGGTGCAAAGTTGAGCGGACTTTACGGCACGGTGCAGGCCGCGACGGGCTTGATCGCCGTTCCGCTCATCACGTGGTTGGCAACGCGCTACGGCAAGAAAGCGGTGATGCTGGGCGGTCAAATGGTGGCTTTGCTCGGATGCCTTTCCGGTTTGGTTTTAATCACTCCGGTCTACCCCTATTTGCAACTGATCGTTCCCGTTCTCATCGCCTCGGGCTCGACCTGTGTCTTCCTCCTTTGGGGTTCCTCGCTGGCGGACGTTTGCGATCTCGACGAACTCAAGACTGGTCTCCGTCGTGAGGGGATGTATGGAGCCGTCGGGGCCTTCACGATTAAGCTCGGCTCTGCTGCAGTGACTTCACTGAGCGGCATTATGTTAGTTGCGGCAGGTTACGCAGGTTCTGCGGCGGCTCTCACGCCGGAAGCCTTGGTGAATATGCGTAACCTTTACGCGATGGTGCCTGCGACCGGGCTCATCGTCGGCTTGGTTCTCACCGCGTTTTATCCCATCACCGAGGCCTTGAGCCGCAGCACCCGCGAGGAGCTGGATCGGCGGCGGGAAGCCAGTAGCGGCAGCACTTTTTGAGGGTTTGAAATCGGGCGGGCGTTGAAGACGGCATTGACGGAGAAATAGCATGAAGAAATTGAAATTAGGTGTTTTGGGGCTTGGTGAAGGACGCAGTGTCATTTCGGCGGGGTGCCAAAGTCCGTTGTGGGATGTGGCTATGCTTTGCGATGTTAACGAGGCACTGGGGCGCGAGCGTTGCGCCGAGTTTGGGCTGGAGAAGTTCACGAACGATTACGGTGCCATGTTGCGCGACGATGCCATCGACGTGATTGGCATTTACACGCCCGACCACCTCCATGCGGACCATGTCATCCAAGCGTTGGAGGCGCGCAAACACGTCATTTGCACCAAGCCTTTTCTAAACGATCTGAGTCGATCTCGCGAGATTCTTGAGGCGCAGCAACGGAGCGGTCGGGACGTTTTTGTCGGCCAGAGCACGCGGTTCTTTTCACCAATGATCCGCCAGCGAGAGCATTTCCAGTCTGGAGCGTTGGGCGAGCTTGTTACCATCGAGGCGGCTTACCACGCGGATCATCGCTGGTTTTTGGAAAAACCTTGGGCGCGCGAGGCAAGTTTCAAATGGCTTTACGGTTGCCTCAGTCATCCGGTGGACCTGGTGCGTTGGTATCTGCCCGACATCACTGAGGTCATGGGCTACTCCGCGTTGAGTCCCAATGGGCGCGCGGGTGGGTTGGTTCATCCCGACACCTTCCATTTCGTGTTCAAAGCAAGGGATGGACGGATCGCTCGCGTGAGTGGTGCCTATTCCGGGCCAACGGTTCCTGCGCAGCGCGACAGCGGGATGACCTGTATTTTGCGGTGTGCCGAAGGAGCGAGCCAGGCGGACTATCAAGAGCTGCGCTATGCGTGGAGGGCAGGCGGGCAGTCGGTGGTCGAGTTGTTTGAAGGGGAGGAAAATCATTATTTCCGATTTGCGGGTAACACGCATCACGCGGGGGAATATCAGAATTACCTCGAATACTTCGCCCGCTGCCTGGCGGCGGGGGAGTCCCCCAAGCCCGACGCGAGGGAGGGGATCGACACCATGGCGCTGTTGCAGGCAATGGAAAATTCAACGCTTCAGGGAGGTCCGATCCAGATTGCAGGCGTGATTTGATCTGGATTGACGAACTTGTTGAATTTCTCGATCAAAATTCTCCCACGATTCCCATGACACCTTGTCTCATCCATCCGCAACGCCAGTTTCATAGGGATTGCACTTGCATCTGTCCCCCGTGCGCCCGAGGGCTCTTTCACTCTGCTGTCGGGAAATGGCCGATTGCTGCTTGAGGCTTCTAATTTTTATTTATGAATTCTCCCCTTCTTACCTTTCACCTAGCCGCGAACTCACATCTTGACCCCGTATGGCTGTGGGATGCGCAGGAGGGTTTGAACGAGGCAATCAGCACGATTCGAACGATGCTTACCTTGATGGAGGAAAGACCGGAGCTGACTTACATCCGCGGAGAATCGCTTATCTACGAGCAGATCCTTAAACACGATCCGAAGTCATTCAAGAGGATCCAAGAACTGGTGCAGGAGGGACGTTGGGATGTCGTGGGGGGAACGTATTTGCAGCCTGACCTGAATCTGCCTGCGACGGCAACTTTGCATAAACATTTTGAGTTGGGGCAAAGATTTTTTCAGGAGCATTTTAGCCGGAGACCTTCGGTTGGTTGGTCGGCGGACTGCTTTGGTCATACTGCGTTTTTGCCGGACATTCTTCAAGCGCACGGACTTCGAGCCTATGCGTACGGTCGCCCCGCACGCGGGGACGAGCCAAAATTGTTTTGGTGGGAAAGTCCGAATGGCCAGCGGGTGCTCGCATCAAACTACGTCACCGGCTGGTATGGCTGTGAGCGTGACGAGATTCCGCGACGGCTTGATGCGTATCTGGCTGCGGCAGTTGCGGAACCAGTCTCCCATCTACTGATCCCGTTTGGTCTGGGAAACCACGGCGGGGGGCCTACGCGTCGCCACCTTAACGACATTGTTTCTTGGGCAGAGGCACACCCGGATGTGCGGGTGGAGTATTCCGGCTTGCATCGGTATTTTGCTGCGGTCAAAGCAGAGCTTGAGGACCAGAATATCGATTTGCCTGTGATTCACGGGGAGCTCAATTTTTGCCTGCGCGGAGTTTATGCGAGTGCGCTTCGCATCAAGACAAGCTACCGAAAGGCAGAGGCCGCCGTACAACGCCTGGAAGCGTTCAGTAACGCGCAACCGGAAGCGTCGAGACTTCCCGTCGCGACTCTGGAGGATTTGTGGAAACGGGTGCTTTTCAATTCCTTTCATGACATTTTGCCAGGAACTTCTATCGAGCGAGCATTGGAGGAACAGCTTCAGCAACTGGGCGGCATTCAATCTCAAGTCCGCGAACTGGAGCGCACGGCTCTCCTCGGTGTCGCAGAACAGATGCACGTTGAAGTGCCATCACCTCCGGGTGATCGACCGTGTGCAGTGCCATTTCTGGTTTTCAATCCGCACCTTCATGCGTATCGGGGGCCGCTCGAAATGGAAGCGTCGTTGGACTATCGTCCGCTCCACGAATACGCTGGTCGCCCCGATGAGGTTCCCGTGGAGGTGCGAGACCCGGCTGGCAATCGGGTTCCGTTTCAATTGATCCCGACGGAACACCAATTTATGCCCCAGTTGCCGTGGCGCTGCCGGGTGTTGATTGAGGCACAAATTGCCGCGCAGGGTGGGGGAATTTATAGCATTGGGCTCGGAGAGGGGGAAATTGAGAATGCTCCAAATCTAGAGGTTCATACGCATTCTGAACCGTTCTCCATATCATCTAATCTGCTTTCAGTTTGTGCCGCTCCCGGCAGCGTCGGTGTGCGAATCAACGCTGCGGGACGACCCTTGCTCTCCGGTGATGGATTGAGCGTTGCGACGTTTGCGGATGGGTTTGGTGCTTGGGGCGGACTCTACGATGAACCCGAAGCGAATGTCTTTGATCAGCTAGTAGCTACTTGGACGATCGCCCAAAGTGCGGTGCTGGAGCATGGCCCTCTGCGATCCAGTCTCTGGGTTCGCTTCGAGAGTGGGAAGTCACGAGTGGATTTTACTTTTCGCGTCTGCAAAGACAGACCCGCTGTGGATTGGGAAGCGCGGTTGTTTTTTGACGAGCCTGGCACGCGCATTAAACTGCGCTTACCCGGTGGGGATCTAGCGGATTTCGACGTTCCCGGGGGGGTGTTGCGACGGGGCCCTAGTGGTGAAGTGCCGGGCGGTTGCTGGGTCTTGATTCATGATTCTGAAGGCCAGGCGTGCTTCGGATTTGCAAGTGATTGTCTTTACAATTTCAGTGCCGGAGATGGTGTGTTTGCAGCCACGCTCGTCCGTTCCAGTCGATACACGTTGGAAATGCGCGACACGCCGGAAATTGTTTCACCCCATCAGCCAGTGATCGATAACGGCGAATTCCGCATCCGGGGTTTAATTTCGCTTCCCTCGGCTGATTTGCCTAAACTCGCGCTTGAGCTCGAACAACCACCACTTATTATGCCTGTCCCACCGTCCCGTGCTTAGTCGTGCGATCGTGCGAAGATTTCTTCATGACTGTGACCTTGAATGTTTTAGACGGGAGCTTAAGAATCGGTTCACGAAGAGGAACAATCTAATCTGTGACTGCAAAAATC
>JBGSMR010000264.1:0-8256 GCA_041740065.1 Chthoniobacterales bacterium | reverse complement strand
CAATCAGCCGAACATTGCCCAGTGGAATCTCGCTCGATTCGCGGAAACTCTGCTGCCGCTCATTGATTCAGACGAAAAGCGGGCAGTGGAGGCGGCAACCACAGCCATCAATGCATTCCCGCAGCAATTCGAGACATATTGGCGGAACGGCATGCGTGCAAAGCTAGGATTTTTTACCGAAGAGCCGGAGGATTTCCAAATCATAGATGCGTTACTCCGCTGGATGTCCCAGGAAAAGCAGGATTACACGAACACGTTCCGAAGTCTGAGCGATAAAACGCGATCCACCGTGTCGCCAACATGGCTGCACGAGTGGCGCGCCCGCCTGGGGCGACAGCCGCAATCCAACGAAGCGGTGAGGGATCGCATGCGCTCCCATAATCCCGCAGTGATCCCACGCAATCACAAAGTAGAGGAAGCGCTGCAAGCGGCAGTGGAGGCAGACGATCTCTCGGTATTGCATCGCCTCGTGCGGGCGCTTGCTCATCCCTACGACGACGTGTCGGCAAAAGACGCAGAATACCAACTCCCCGCTGGTCCTGATGGTGCGGGCTATCAAACGTATTGCGGGACCTGACCTCAGCGTCCGCGTAACCCGGAGACCGAGGTGAGAATTCCGGTGATCATCGAATAAGCCACGAGCCCAACGAACAATGCGACGATAAGAATCGTGATCGGCTGAATGAGCGTGGTGAGTCGTGCGATGCGATTCGTGAACTCCCGGTCATAGCGTTTTGCGCCACGAAGCAAGGCACCAGAGAGGTCTCCTGTTTGCTCGCCCACGGTGACGACATCGATAAGCACATCCGGAAAAAACGAATGGTTGCGGAGTGCGGATGTGAGCGAACTCCCCTCGCCGACCCGCTCAAGAATACGCCCTAGAATGCCTTTGAGGTACAGATTGGGCGTGGCTTTTTGAAGTAACGCAAGGCTGTTAATCAACGTCACTCCATTCGATACCAACGTGGCAAGCGTTTGCGAAAATTCCGCAAGAAATTGGGTGCGCAAAATAGACCCGACCAGTGGCAGATCCAGTTGCACGCGATCCCAAGTCATCTGACCTTTCGGCGTCTTTCTCCAGGTGGTGAAAGCAACGAAACTCGCCCCCATGAGAATGATTACTGCCCACCAGTAGGCGCCGAAGAATTCACTCACTGCGATGAGCAGCCGCGTCATGAGCGGGAGTTGCTGGCCCGTGCGGCTGAGCAGTGACGTGAGTTGTGGCAATAGAAAACTCACGAAGATAATGAGCAATACGATGCCTGCCGAAAAGACGATACTCGGATACACCAGCGCCATCGACACACGCTTGCGAAGCTCGGTCATGATGGCAAAGTGCTCGGCTTGTCGCTTGAGGATCTGCGGCAATGCACCGGCGGCCTCCCCTGCGGCAACCATGCTGCAGAACAACTCGGAGAAACAATTGCGGCATCGGCGGAGTGCATTGGAAAAGCTCACTCCATCGCGCACCTGTTGCCGCAACCATGCCGCGACCGGTTTCAAGGATGATTTTTCCTTTCGGGACTCAATCACACGCAACGCAGGTTCCAGTTGCAACCCGGCATCCAGGAGTTCCGAGAGTTCCTCAGTGAAAAGCAGAATTTGAGACGCCGACAAACGCCGAATCTTCTCCAACCCACCAGTGGGTTCTTGAGACTCGGGGGCGGAACCGCCGGAAGCGGCAGCATCCTGTCTTGCAATCGAGACGGGCCGCAGACTCCTTCGCCGGAGGATCTCATATGCTTCGGCCTTCGAGCGCGCATCTATCGATCCCGACTCGATACCACCCGAGGTGTCGGCTGCTTTGAATTCAAACGTCGGCATTGCGAAGATCGGCAATTATTCGTCGAGAATCGCGACGTCCGCAGCAGTCACGCGAAGCACTTCCTCGATGGATGTTTTTCCCTCGATAACACGCTTCCATCCTGATGTGCGGAGCGAAACCATCCCTTCATCAACTGCAAGTTGCCTCATGGCACGGAGTGGTGCCCGCTGCTGAATGAGATCCTGCATGGCATTGCTCACACGACAAATTTCGTAGAGTGCACTTCGTCCGCGATAACCGGTATGCCGACATTCATCGCAACCCGACGGGCTGAAAATCTTGTCCTGTTGCGCGTGAGGGAATCCAATTTCAGTGAGGAATTCAGGCGTGTACGTGGCGGGTTGTTTGCAGTGTGGACAGAGTTTTCGCACCAGCCGCTGGGCGATAAATGCACGGACCGACGAGCCGATAAGGAACGGCTCCACGCCCATGTCGATGAGCCTGGTGATGCCCCCGACCGAGTCGTTCGTGTGGAGCGTGCTGAAAACCAAGTGTCCGGTGAGAGCCGATCGAACCGCAATCTCAGCAGTCTCAAGATCCCGCATTTCACCGACCATGATGACATTCGGATCGCCCCGCAACACGCTGCGCAGGGCATTCGCAAACGTCAGGTTGATCTCAGGACGCACCGCAATCTGAATCACTCCAGGCAGTTTGTGCTCCACCGGATCTTCGATGGTGACGATCCGACGCTCCTTAACATTCAGAGAGGATAAGAACGTGTAAAGGCTCGTGGATTTTCCGCATCCGGTGGGGCCGGTTACGAGGACAATGCCGTTAGGCATCGCCAGCAATTCGCGGACAATTTTCTCATTCTCAAGGTCGAGACCCAACAACGCGAAATCAAATTGTTCCTGACCTAGCAGGCGGAGACTAATCGTTTCGCCAGTGACGGATGGGATCGTTGCAACGCGGACATCGATTGATTGCCCTGCAAACTCCAAATTGATGCGTCCATCCTGCGGCATGCGTCGCTCAGCAATGTCGAGATTTGCCATAATCTTGATTCTGGAAATCACGGAGGCTTGAAGCACCTTAATATTCGGGGGAACCGGGACCTCATGCAGGACACCATCGATGCGGCAGCGAATCCGGAGATCCGTGCCAAGCGGCTCGACGTGGATATCTGTCGCCCGCTCAGCCAACGCCTCACGCATAATCTGGTTTACAAATTTCATGACCGATGCCTCAGAATCATCGCCATCGAGCACGTTGACCTCCTCCACATTGTCGCGCTCGAATTCCTCTTCGCGTCCTTCAAGGAGCTCCTCAAATGTCTCGGCTCCGACGCCGTATTGCTTACGGAGCGTGGATAGGATAAATTTGCGCGTCGTCATTACGAATCTCACACGCCCTGCAATATGCCTGCGCACGGCGGCCCGGGCGAAGTGGTCGAATGGGTCGTATGTGGCAATAACAATCAAATCCGGCGTGTGTTCAACCACCACGAGTTGGTAGCGCAGCGCCAGTCTTGCTGGCAGTTTCTCGCCCGTAGCGCCTCCCAAACCTTCCTCGGTTGGAGCATCAAACCACTGCATTCCAATGCCAGCAGCGATTCGTTTCAAAAATGGTTCCTCCGGCACGGCAGCATTTTCCAGGATTCCGCGCACGGGAGAGCGTTGGCCATCTAATGCCTCCACGGCAGCGCTTTTCCAATCCGGCGAGAAATCTCCCACCGCATCCGAGAGGATCGCTACCAATTGAGAGTCCGCAAAATTCACCATGTCACTTCACCAAACGGCTTCTCAGGCGAGGGACCAAAAGACGGCACCGTCGGAACATTTCCCGGTGCGAGAGGAGCAACATCCTCGTAAATGCCGTCGCGAAAACTGCTGTTGGATCGCTCAATGAAGTTCGCCTGCTGCAATGTTTCATCAGAATCAATGATGAACGGCTGGATCATGACGATGAGTTCGCGGCGAACCGTATCTTTTTTTGTGGTCGCAAATGCGTAACCCAAGAGCGGAATATCCTTGAGAAACGGGATGCCCGTTTCAACACGTTGCTCTTGATCGGTGATGAGGCCACCCAGAATGATCGTGTGCCGATTCGGCACCGTGACGGTAGTTGTCAACTCCTGCGTCCCGATGACAGGCACTTGGTTGTTGGATATCTCGACCAGTTCCTGAATGTTATCATTTTGCTGTGCGATTGTGAGCGTGACCTCATCCTTCGAATTGATCAGCGGGATAACCTCAAGTTTGAGGACTACATCTTTGTATTCGATGTTTGATGTGACGGCATTCGAGTTATTATTATTCAGCCCGCCGTTAACCACAGACGTGAGTGTGCTTTGCGGAACCGGGACTTGCTGACCGGAGCTGATGACTGCTTTTTGATTGTTCGCTGCGTAAACGACCGGACGGGAAATGATCTGGAATCGATTTGTCGATGCGAGCGCACGGGCAAAGATATCCACGCTGTCACCAATGGTGCCAAAGACAGTGAGTCCTGATGCAATCGGGAGAGCCGCCCCCGCGATTTGATTGGCAGCCTCTCCTGCCACATTGATAGCGTCAGAAGCTCCCGGGAGTAAATCAATACCGGCATTCCGATTACTCAATAAGTTAGCGATACTAGCAGAGCTCCCCTGACCCAGGACCCGGACGTCGCCGGTACGTATGAGATAATCAATGCCTGCTTCAATACCGTCGCCGAGCGTCAATTGCCCAATCACTACAGCGAGATACACCTGCTTTGGTCTTTGATCCATCATGTCAATGACTCGGGATGCCTTAGCCCTGCTTTCAGGCGGGCCGATCACGATGATTTTGTTCGAGCTCCGATCAGCGATGATGCGCACTTTCCCTACGCTGATGGATTCCGGTGCGGTTTCCTGAGTGGGCGCATTGAGTCTGTCTGGTTTACTTCCACTGCCCGCGGCACCTGTGGTGCCGGTATCGCCCGCGTTTGACCCGGGGCCTCGTCCCGTGGTTGCGGCGGCACCGCCCGACCCTGTCCCGCCCGTCGTTTCCACTTCCTCATCCCCCTCGGCGAGCAGATTTCCGATCACTGGAAGAAGATCTCCTGCTGAAGCAAAGCGTAGTTGCTTCTCGAGTGGATCATCGAAAGAAACTGCCACGTCGAGGTTGGCGATAAGCCCTTTCACATAGGCCATGCGGCCCTCGGGCGCTACGATCATGATACGATTGGTGCGAGGATCTGCGAGGATCTGAACCTTCTGGCCGACACTGGCAGTTGCGACACCGGGAGCGGGAGCAGGCACTTGGGCCGGGGCATCTCCCGGCATTGCGGGATTAGCCTCAAGTGCTGCTGGACTGCCAGCAGGAGCGGAGATCTGCTCCGATTCTCCTGAAAACAGGCTATTCAAAATCTCAGCAACACGCTCGGCGTCCGCCCGCTGGAGTTCCACAAACTCAGTGGCGGTACGGCCACCTTGGACGTCAATGAGTTGTTTGAGTCCAATCATTCGCCGAACCAGCGGGATATTCTCGGTAATCACGAGTGCGTTAACGCTAGGCACTGCCACAACACCTCCAAAAGGCCGGACTACGACATACGAGTTAAAGACCGCCTGCGCCTCGTCGATTTTAATGTACCGAAACGGCATGAAAAAACTCACGATCCCCTCCCCTTCGGGAAGTTGTGAGACATCGGTGTAAAGCGGGATCGATTCGCTTCGGGCCTGCTTTGTGGGGCCGAGGAGTTTGGAGGTGCGGTCGTCGACCGGGATCATCGTGTAGCCATTAAGAATCAAAGCCGCTTCAATCAGCGCAATGGCTTCCTGCCTAGTAACGGTCTGATTTACGGAAATCGACAAATTCGGTCCCGCTAGCCCGGAGTCGAGAATCAAACGCTTATTAGTAAGCGTCTCATAAAAGCCGGCCACCTCGGCAACCGGATTATTTGGCATTTGAAGCGTCACCGCATCCGAGGCATTCGGTTGAGCAACGAGAGGTTCAATCGCGAAAAGCAGCAGGAAGGCAAAAAATGGAATCGGAAGTTTTTTCATATGCAGGCTATTCACGGGTGCGGATCAATGTGCGTCGAATGACGCGGGCAGGTGCCGCGGGCGGCGGTGAAGCGTTTGTCTGAGGCGCATTTGCCACCGCTGTGGGAGCAACGGGTTGTCCATTAGCAGAATTGGCAGGCATGGGAACGCCCTCTGCTGACACAGTGAGTGTTTCCGAATCAAAGCGGAGCGAGGCCTGCTCTGCGCCGAGACGGATGACAGCTGACGAATTGCGAGCATTCGACTGTTGATCCACGGATACGAGTTCGATGCCCCCGGACGTGCGACCCGGTGCCAGGATCATCCTTGACAGCGAACTTCGGTCCAGAAGGAATGCTACGGGTGCACCATCGATCACGGCCACACCGGTGAGGGCAAAGCGCTGGGCCAAACCGGCGGATTCCTCGACGATTTTAGTTTCAACCACAAACGGCGATCTTTTCCAAATCATCTCATAGCGTTCCAATTGGGCTTGCTGAGGCTGAAACGGAGGCTCCTCAGCCGCCAGCATCGTTCCGCAAAACATCGCAACTCCTCCAAGAAAATTCAACGCGCGTGGAAGTTTCATGCTTGATCACCTTCCACAATTCGAGCGCGAAAGAGCTGACGCAGACGGATGCGCAGGATCATCCCCTCGCCGTCTTCACTCTGCCTCAAGTTGAAACTTTGCACAGAAACAAACCTTCCCGGTCCTTGGGCAGATTGCAACCACCGAACAATTGCCTCTAGGCTCCCGCGCAGCGTCAAGTCCATCGGAGTCGCGACCCAATCTCCGAGCTGCTCGGCTTCGAGGAGTTGTTGATTTTCAATTGCGAGATCGAATTGGCGCGTTTCGCGCTGGATCCGCTCCGCGAACTCCGAATCGGTCGTCTGGCCTGCATAGGTTGGCGCCTGATTTTGACTCAACCATTCCGCTCGTGTCTCCCAGTACGGCCGCTCCAGAACCAATGCCTTCAAGGATCCGGTTTCGATATCCAGCTCCACCAATTTCCCGCGCGACGCTTGGATCTCCGATGAGAGCCAGCGCATCACAAAAATATTAAGCACGACTAGCAGAATGGCACCAAAGGCCATTCCCAAGCGTTTTTCAGTGACGGTGAGCGATCTCATAAAGCGCTAGTAACTCCCCTCATTTGAAACCGCGCCGTGCTGTTTGGCAAAAGCGACGGAGGCGGCATCTCCCAAGCGATATGCCAGAGGTCATCAGCAGATTCAACCGACTCAAAAAACCGCGATGCCAAAATGGCCGATGTCGCCTCGCCTTCGACCAAAATTTCTCCATCGTTTATCGTGAGCGTCGTGAGACGGATGCCGGAATCCGGCATGTTTTTTACCAACTGCAGGAGAATTTCGAGGGGATATTGCTCAGGCTCCACCGTTGAGGCCACCAATTGCCACGACCGGCTGACGGGCGCAAAGGCTGAAACCTCAGCTGCAAGCCGATCCCGCTCGGAAACCCTCATTGCTGCCCGGAACTTCATCACTCCGATCGTCGCAAATGCCGCTAAAACCAGCGTGAGATATGCGGCGGCAGAGGCGTAGATCAACTGCCGGATTTTTTTCGCCCGCTGAGATCGGTCGATGACCTGCAATGTGGCCGGAGGTTGCCAATCAGTAGCATTTCTCGGCCAGATCGGACGAAGAGTTTCCACGCGGGATGTCGCCCAACGCGCGCCGTCCGGCAAGGAAATATTCCGCTGCTGCATTTCCCCGCTCGGATCATGCAAATCCAACGATCGTGGCACCACGTCCTCTGCTTGAAGCTGGGTTAAAAACAGCCGGATCCATAGTGAGAGTTCGCTGTCAGAAGCGTCGGCGTGCATTGTTTCCCAGACGGCGACAAGCGGACCTCGAGTAACACAAATAACAATATCCTCGCCTTCACGCCAAACCGTCGCGGCATTGGCGGGCAAATTCAACATCAGCGGACTTGCTTCAAAATGTCGGTAGTTGAGTCCGGAAAAAGCAGCAGGCAAATCTGCTGGAAATAACGAAGCCGCCACTAGTGATCTCCCATTTTCTTCCCCGATCGTGCGCTGAGAAATGCTGCTTGCACCCGCCTTGGGTGCAGGCAAGCCACTTAACTCGAGCTCCAGACGGACCGCATCCGCCAGTTCGTCACCTTGCACCGTAGGAACCCACAAGGCAGCAGACACCACCAGTCGCGCCGGAATCGCAAGCAAATCGATATTCGATTCCGCTGGCTGCTCGATCACCTGCGTGTGAACCGGGTCTGTAAGGCTAGCCAGATCCGCAGCAGCGGCTGCCGGTAGATGCCATGCCTCCCAAATGCTGCCTAGGGGGCGCAACAGGCGACGGGTGGCGATACGAGAGCGTTTCATTCCTCCTCCCAACTAATGAACTCCGGAGGAGTCCCGGCTTCCGATACCCGGGTGACCACGGCAATCGCATAACTCACCGTGCCAATAGTGGCCAGGCTGGTAATGCGTATAGGATC
>JBGSMR010000250.1:0-12587 GCA_041740065.1 Chthoniobacterales bacterium | reverse complement strand
GTCGAGTCAGTAGTCGCGCGGACTGCTTAAGTTTCAATCCGTCTGTACCCGTCCATCAGCGAAGAGCCGATTTGGGCGGCCTCGATGGACGCCCTCAAAATCCATGACCAGTCGGACGCGGGACAACTTCGGATACCGTTCGCCCCGGCGCGTAAAAATGACCGGGCCGCTTGCTAGTTCATCATCCAGAAAGGGACGCCATTCGTAACTGGACCCACGGGCAGCAAAGTTATTAAATTTTCGAAGGTCCGCGGGACACTGGAGCGACCGGCTATCGACGCCGTATTCCCCCAATACCTCCAGCATCGTGCCCGCCTCTTCTTCTGGTGGATAAACCGGATTACTCGGATCGGATTCGATTATCGGAAATCGATTATCGTTGTCGGCCACATAGGCAAGCACGGCAATCCCGATATTCCGGAGATTCCCAGCGCATTTTGAGGATTCCGCACGTTCGCGCATATTCCCCAGCGCCGGCATTGCGAGACTGGCCAATATGCCAATAATCGTGATGACAACAAGTAGCTCGATCAGCGTGAATCCGGACCGGTTACGGTGCATATTGAATAAGTGATCAAGGTGCATTGCGTCGAGTCTCCTTACGGGCTACATAAGACCGGTATCTCGCCGCCCGTTTATCGGGCCCACGATTGAGATCCCGGCGGAGCTCTCGTTCCTGCATGCGTTCCTGCACAACCGGGTCATTCATTCGTTGTTCCATCGCCGCCCTTCGTTGATCGGGCGGCAGCGCTCGCATTTCTGCAAAAAATGCACTCATTTCGTCAAAGTCTCTTTTGGCGACCTCACGTTCGGCAGCAGGCAGTTGCTCAATTTGGGCAACCATGCGCTCCCGCACCCATTCCGGATTGGGCTGACTCTTCGGAGCAGGAGGCCGATCCCCTCCGGAAGTCGTCGGAGCACCACCTCCACGGGTCGCAGCCCCGTCAGATCGTCCCCCGCCCCATGCTCCATCACTACCCCACTCACCACGGTCGCCGTCGTCCTGCTGAGGTCTAACAACAATTGCAAAAACCTCCTCTACACGCCCCCCGGCAGCGGAGACCATGGCACGAAGCGCCTTTGCCGCTTCACCGCCTTTCGGTGGCTTAGATTGTGGAGGGTCCCATGCAGAAGGAATCACCACTGCCGCTCCTGTCTTCTGAACGAACTGATCTAGATATCCGCCCAGTGTTTGTTCATCCATGGAGGAAACCGTCCAGCGAATCTTTCGCACATCAGGCGTCACATCCACGGGACTAAAGCCGCCCCCGCCCGCCCGGAATTGACGGAAACTATCGTCACCATCTGGTGCAAAAATCGCAGCAATGCCCGCCTGCACATCCTCTTCTAAAGGCCCCGCCACAAACGTGACCGACCAACGCCCATCAACGCGAGCGGCCAGCACTTCCACAGCCTCCTCGGGGCGCACGCGCTCCACTTCCATGGCTAATTTCGTCTCCGGCGGCACATTACTGACGATCCTAATTCCCCCTTGCCGCTCAATCGAACGCTGGATGCTGGCGAACGTCTCGTCATAGGCGCGCACCGTGACAAGCCCCCAACCAGAAATCCAACTCCAAAGCCAGAAAGCGGCAAGAATACAAAATGCCCCTCCCAAGAGCTTCAGTCGAGTGGTGTCCGTCATAGTGTTAAGATCAACCCCGGGGATCTGCAAAAGTTGCTCGGAATATATGAATGCTTGATTTTTTTTCGATTCGCAGAATACTCGCCCACGATAGTGGTGTTTTAGATTCGTGCATTTCACGACCCCAACTCCCGCAACTCTCCCGTCAGTCCATTTCCGAAGAATGTAGATGGGGGGTGACATTTTTGCGATCGGGAAGTCATTTGCCGGACCTAACCCGTGTGTATGATTTGGTTTCGTGACCCTGGGTCCGGAACATTTCACACGCAACACCACACACCAAAAAACATCGCGGTTTTCCCGCGGCAGGCAGCGAAGTCCGAGTTCTACTAACGGCCTCACGCAATCCCTCCCGCACAGCCGCTTAAAATACCGTTACTTAATCCATGTCAACCAATTACACAGACGACTCATCACGCTCATCCTCCTCTCGCGGAGGCCGCAGGCCACGCCGCCGCTCCGACAATGACTCCAAGGGCGGCTCCCACAAATCCGGAGCCATCAGCACGCCACGCCCACCACGGAAGGAGCCAAAAAAGCTCTCTCTCTGGGAAAAAGTGGTCGCTTTCCTCACAGGCAAACCCACCGAGGCGCCAGCCCGGCGCGAGGCTCCCGTAATCCGTCAATCCCGCCCCCAATCCTCAGCGGCATCCTCAGACACGACGGAAAAGCCGAAACGCGAACGTAAGCCACGCGAACCCCGCACGGGAATCCGTAAGCCCGAGTCGGTTGAAGTCACCACTCCACGGGTATATGTAGGCAATCTCTCGTTTGACGCTACTGAAAGCGATCTCGTCGAGCTGTTTAACGGTGTTGGCATCGTGCAGAATGCAGAGATCGTGTCAAACCGTCAGACCCAACGATCCAAGGGATTCGGATTTGTCCAACTTCAATCGGTCGAAGAGGCCCAACGCGCCGTCGCCGAGCTTCACGACAAAGACTACATGGGCCGCAAGCTCGTGGTCAGTGGCGCGAAAGCAGCCGATCGCCGCGACGACCGTGCGTCTGCCTCCAACGAGGCAGAGGAGGCACCCGAGCCCGTAGAGGTCGACGAAGCCGCTGACTCCCAGCCGCCAGACGATACTGAACAGAAATAATCAAACTCTCTCGAAACCCGTCGGACCGATCTATCTGGTCGGTCCGACAGGCGTAGGGAAGTCCTCTCTCGCCTGCAATCTTGCGCAGGCCCTCGGCGCCGAAATCATCGGTGCTGACGCATTCCAAGTCTATTCGGGCTTGGACATTCTTACCGCACAACCATCAGCGGAGCTGCGCCATCGCGTAAAGCATCACATGATTGGTTGCATTGCTGCCACCGAGGCATTTGATGTGGCGGAATATCATCGGATGGCATCCGCTGCGGTGGAAAACATCCAGGGTTGCGGCCGGATTCCGTTAGTCGTCGGCGGCACGGGGCTCTACGTGCGGGCGCTGATCGCTGGACTCTCACCCACGCCTCCCGCTAATCCCGCCCTTCGAGCAATCCTAACTGAATGGACGCTTCCGGACCTCATCGAACGTTTGAGGGCTGCGGATGCTGACGCTCCCGGCATCGTGGACCTACAAAACCGCCGCCGCGTCGAGCGTGCGATCGAAATCTGTGAGACGAGCGGGCTGCCGCTGGCACACTTCCGCGGGCGAACGGTACCTTCCGCGCGGGGGATCTTTTTGGTTCGCGGGCGCGACGACCTCCACCGTCGGATCAAAACCAATGTGGATAGTATGTTTTCAAATGGTGTTATAGACGAAGTCCGCAGGATTCCCTACGCCAGTATCACTGCATCCCGCGCCATCGGCTACCACGATATCCAGGCACTCATTGCAGGCGAAATCTCCGAGGCAACGTGCAAAGAGCAGATGTGCATCGCCACGCGTCAATATTCGAAACGTCAATTGACGTGGTTCCGTCACCAATGTGACTTCCCGGCCCTAGACGTGACGTCAACCTCCTCGCCAGAGGCCATGCTAGAGGCCGCGATGCAGCTTCTGAATTTCGCATGACTCATTCTCTCCTTGGCAAATGCGAGCCGAGATCCGCGCGTATGTGAACGAAAGCTTAAACGAAGCGTGCGGAAAATTCAAATTTCGATCCAGAAAACAGCCCTTGATCACTGAGTTTCAAATCAGGAATCACCAGCAATGCCATAAACGATAGCGTCATAAACGGGTCGCGAAGCGGGCTTCCGAGACTCCGCGCCAGCGCTGCCACCTCCTGATATCGAGTAGCTACCGAATCACCATCCCTTGAGGACATAAGCCCAGCAATTTCCAACGGAAGGATCGCCATCTCACCGGAATTACCCCATGCACAAACGCCGCCACAGGTTCGGATCACCGCATTCACTGCACCAGCCAGCGATTCATCATCAACGCCAACCGCAACGATGTTATGGGAATCATGGGCAACAGACGATGCAATGGCGCCGCGCTTTAGCCCGAAGCCCCGGATGAATGCCACGGAAACCGGAGCAGGATGGTAGCGGTTCACGACCGCAATTTTCAAAACATCGAGATCCGGCGATGATCGCACACAGGCGGAGTCGCACGGCAATTCCTGCGTGGAAGCACCAGTAATTAGCTGGCCATCCTTGGCTTCAATGACACGCACCGTGACATTATTGCCATCGGCGGTGATGGCAAAATCCGCAGCAGTCACTTCTTGTGCAGCGAAAGAATTCGGAGTGGCGCCCGGTTGGAACTCCGTCAATGAAACCCCGTTCTTCGCAGCTAAAACTCCGTCAATCCATGTTTCAATAATCGCGAAATTCGTCAGATCTTTGACACGGATGAAGTCTGCCGGATCACCGGTCCGCAGAAGTCCCACTTTCATTCGGTAGTGCTCCACGGGGTGCGTCGAAGCACATCGCAATACGTCAAACACATTCGCTCCACCCGCAATGGCCCGGCATACCAGTAGGTTAATGTGGCCATGAACAAGGGCATTCGGATGCATATCATCCGTACACAGCATGCACCGCTCCGGGTGGGATTGGAGCAACGATTCGAGTGCTTCGAAATTCCGCGCCGCAGAACCTTCGCGGATGCTGATTCGCATGCCTGCATCCAATTTATCGAGTGCTTCAACGAGGGTAAAACATTCGTGGTCGGTCGTAATTCCAGCGGCGGCGTATTGTTTCGCTTCCAATCCACGTAAACCAGGCGCATGACCGTCAATCGGCTTACCTGCAGTTTTCGCAAAAGCAATTTTCCGCATAACCTCGGGATCCTCATGCAAGACACCAGGGTAGTTCATCACCTCGCTGAGGTAACCGATCTCAAGACGTCCAAGCAGCTCGGCCACAGCATCGGAATTGAGTTGAGCGCCTGCGGTTTCAAACGCCGTCGCAGGGACACATGACGGTGCACCGAACAGCGTTTTTATTGGTGAACATCGCGCGCTTTCGATCATGAAATCCACGCCCGCCACGCCGAGGACATTCGCGATTTCATGCGGATCACTCACCGTCGCGACCGTGCCATGCCGCACCGCGATTCTTCCAAATTCCGCCGGAGACAACATGGAACTCTCGATATGCACGTGCGCATCAACAAAACCTGGTAACAAGAACGTTTGTTCCACCACGGCATCGGAACGGATGATTTCGGACACTCGCCCGTCTTCAACCGTCACGATGCCCGGAAAAATGCATCTTGCGTTCAAGTCAACGATCTGGCCTTCGTGGGTTGTTATTTTCATTCTGAAATCTCCGCTAGCTTCTGCTGTACCACGCGCCAAATGGCCTCCCCGGTGGCAGGTGACTCAAGCATCACATGGGATTTACTTGGAGTAAACGCCTGCACCGCATCCTTGATCGCCTCACGCACGGAAATTGCAAGCATAAGTGGAGGTTCTCCGACTGCCTTGCTGCCATGGACGACACCGCTCTGGGTTGCGTTTTTCAGTAAGTGCACACGGAAATCAGCAGGGGCATCGCTGAATGCCGGGATCTGATACGTGCTTGCGCTGTGCGTGAGTAACCGGCCTGCGTTATCCCATTTCAGTTCCT
The DNA here is from genome assembly GCA_041740065.1 of Chthoniobacterales bacterium. Lineage (GTDB taxonomy): Bacteria > Verrucomicrobiota > Verrucomicrobiia > Chthoniobacterales > JAATET01 > JBDNGG01. The sequence continues at coordinate 6,935 of JBGSMR010000250.1, read as the reverse complement.
CGCGCGTGAGCCATCCCAGCCCTTGCACAAATCCGCCTTCGATCTGCCCACGATCTATTCCAGGATTCAAAGAGTCCCCTACGTCATGCACGATGTCCACCCGCTGCACGCGGTGCATCCCCGTCCAACCGTCGACCTCAACCTCGGCGACAGCCACCCCGCAGGCGAAGTAATAGAATGGCATCCCCTTTCCCGAGGCACGATCCCAGTGGATCTCTGGTGTGCGATAGAATCCCGTAGCCGAGAGAGAAACCCGCGCGTGGTGCGCCTTGGCACACAGCTCAGAAAACGAAAGAAACACGTCAGCATCAGAATCAAACCACACCCGGCCGCCACGCATTACGAATTCAGCATCATTGGGAGCGCCGAGCAGTGCTGCTGCGACAGCGCGAAGATTACTGCGCAGGGATTCACATGCATTCTGGACGGCTGCGCCATTCAGGTCCGCTCCACTGGATGCCGCAGTAGCGGAGGTATTTGGAACCTTGTCTGTGCGGGTGAACATGAGGCGGACCTTATCCGCCGGCAGACCAAGCTCGCGCATGACAATCCCAAGGATCTTGGTATGCAACCCCTGCCCCATTTCAGTTCCCCCGTGATTCACCTGCACCGACCCGTCCGTGTATGCGAGGATCAGTGCTCCGGCTTGATTGTAGGGCGTGTAGGTGAATGAAATTCCAAACTTCACGGGTGTAATCGCAAGTCCCCGCTTGATCATTGGGCTGCTTGCATTCCACTCCGCGATCATCGCCTGACGATCTCCAAACTCAGCTACCAAGAGGGCCTCATCCCATAAATCCAGAATACGATTATCACCGATCTCTTGTCCGTAATGGGTTGTGTTTGTGATACCGGAGCCGTGGTAAAGATTGCGCTGCCGGACCACCTCTGGCGGCAAATCAGCAGCCACAGCCACGCGCGAGAGGATCTCCTCGATGGCCAACATCCCCTGCGGTCCGCCAAACCCTCGGAAGGCCGTATTCGAAACAGAATTCGTTCGCACCACCCGCCCAGAAAACTCAACCGCAGGGATGTAGTAGGCATTGTCCAAATGGAACAACGCGCGATCTAGGATCGGTTGCGAGAGATCCAAACACCATCCACCGTCGGAAATGAGCACCACGTCAGCTGCGAGTAATCGGCCATCGGAGTCAAATCCCACATCAAATTTCGACACCATCGGATGCCGTTTCCCACTAAGCATCATGTCCAAATCGCGGTCCAATTGGATTCGCACCGGATGCCCGACTTTTGCAGCGGCCATAGCAGCAATTGCCGCCCACGCATTGCCCTGGGTTTCTTTCCCGCCGAACCCACCGCCCATGCGTGGTGCTTCCACAACCACCCGATGCCGTGGCACGCCGAGCACTCGGGAGACGATGCTCTGGATCTCGGTCGGGTGCTGCGTCGAGGAACTCACGAAAACCTCTCCTTCCGGAGTGACCTCTGCCCAGGCAGCATGCGTCTCGAGATAAAAATGTTCCTGTCCTCCAAACTCGAAAACTCCCGAAAGCCTCCGTGGGGCCGATGCGAGAGAGGACTGAACATCTCCTCGAACGATGGAGTGGGGATCCGTCAGAAAACTATCCGCTTCGATCGCCGCGTGAATCCCAAGAATCGGCTCGAGCGGATCGTATTTCACAACAACCTCAAGCGCCGCAGCCCGGCAGATTTCCTCACTTTCCCCGACTACCATCGCGACCACCTGTCCGTGAAATTCCACCGATGCAGAGGCGAAGAGTTCTTCATCCTCCCGCGAACATCCGATGTCGTTTTTTCCCGGCACGTCGGCGGCAGTAAGAATCGTCTCCACGCCTGCCATGGCAGAGGCTGCGCTCGTGTCGATACTCAGGATTTTTGCACGTGCATGGGGAGACATGACCGGCCACATCGTCAACATTCGGCGTCGCACGGCCTGGTCGTCGACATATTGAGCGCGCCCGGTGACGTGACTGATGGCACTCTCATGGGATCGAAAGCGCGTGTCATCATTGCCCATCCATGAGGCTCCGCACTCAAAACCCAGCGGCAAATCCTGTGCTTCCCCTTGATCGCCTTTGCAAAATTTGCGCCAGAGCCCGACGACCAGTCCGCTCCGGTAGTGAGCACTGCCACGAGCATCACTCAAGGGTGCGACCGCACCGGAGAGGTAGGCAGCGACGGCGTCGATGGTTACATCGGTCAGCTGTTTACCAAGGAGCAAAGATGCCGCGTCACGAGCTAACCAAGGCGTAGCTGCAACACCACCGAATGCGAGGCGCGCACCGGTGATCCGGGATTCATCGTCGAATCTGATACGGAATGCCGCGGACACAATGCTGATGTCCATTTCACGACGTTTCGATACTTTGAAATATTTCGCATCGACGCGCCCGGCAGATTGGCGCGGGAGATGAACGGCCGTGATGACCTCATCCCGGGCCATGCAGGTCGCTCGATATCCAGTGAAAAATGTATCCAGCGGGACCATGCGGCGTCCGCTTGGTGCAGCAAGCTCGACCGAGGCACCCAGCGCCAGCAATACCGGAGCGGTGTCGCCGATCGGGGATGCTGTTGCCAAATTTCCGCCCAACGTCGCGCGGTTGCGAATTTGTCGGCATGCGAATCCATGCAACATCTCGTCGAAAATCGGAAACTCACCGGCCAGCGTGTCCTCAAGATGCGTCAGCGTGGCCGCTGCGCCGAGCCGCCAATGATCCCCCGACGCACTACAAGTCCGGAGTTCCGCGATTGCTTCCAAAGAAATCAAAACAGGCAATCGGCGGAAGCGTTTATTGACTTCGACACCGAGTTCCGTCGCACCGCTTACAAGCGCAGCATCGGGATGCAACACCCGAAGGTGAAATAGTTCACCGAGTGACCCCGGACGGTAAAATCGTGTGTCGCCATCCCCCGCTCTTGGCCACTCCGTGGGTTTTATCTCGGTGGATGCATTTTCCAAGACGCTTTGGAATTTCACCCCTACCCCATTGCCAGCACACTGCATCGCGGCGTCCCGGATCGGACGGTACCCCGTACACCGGCAAAGATTGCCACAGAGTTGATCTGCGATTCGCTCCGGATTTTCTAATGTCTCAGGCCGACCGCACGCTTCAAACATCGAGACAACAATTCCCGGTGTGCAATACCCGCATTGCGATCCCATGCCGGACACCATCGCTTCCTGCACCGGATGCAAGGCCGCGCCGTCCGCCAATCCTTCAACAGTAACGATCTGTCGTCCAGCCATCGTTGCCAGCAGTGCGATGCAGCTATTGAACGAGCGGTAACAGGCGTTGCCGGCGACATCCCGGTCGATCATCGCGACCGTGCATGCGCCACAATCACCTTCCGCGCAACCTTGCTTGGTTCCAGTCAGACCGGAGCGGCGAAGCCAATCGAGCAGCGTGCGCTCTGCAGGTTCGTCAGCAATGGCATAGGCCCGGCCATTTACCGAGATCGCGAGGTCATCACAAACTGCCGGGTTCCTTTCACACGCCATACGAGAGAAAAGAAAGCAGCGTCAGTGCCAACTCGACAAATATAAAAAAACCAGGGCAGGCCCGAGCCTCAAGCGTGCGTCATTTCTTTAGCTATCACCCATTGATCAAACTGCTCGGGTGTCAGAAATCCGAGGGCGACGGCCGCTTCCTTTAGACTGGATTTTTCCTTGTGCGCCTTCTTGGCAATCTGCGCGGATTTGTCGTAGCCGATGTGCGGATTCAACGCCGTCACGAGCATCAGCGAATTTTTGACGTTCTCATCAATGCGCTCCAAATTCGGTTCGATTCCCACGGCACAATGCGCCGTAAAGGACCGACATCCATCGGTCATGAGACGAACGGAATGCAGGAAATTATGCACAATGACCGGTTTAAAAACATTGAGCTCAAAATTCCCCTGCGAGGCGGCAATTCCGATCGCTGTGTCATTTCCCATCACTTGGACGGCAATCATAGTGACCGCTTCGCTCTGGGTCGGGTTTACCTTGCCGGGCATGATCGATGAGCCGGGTTCATTTTCGGGGATTGTGATTTCGCCGAGGCCACACCGAGGACCGGAGGCGAGCCAGCGCACATCATTTGCGATCTTCATGAGCGCGCACGCGAGCGCCTTGAGAGCACCACTGGCAAAGACGAATTCGTTATGTCCAGAGAGCGCGGCAAACTTGTTCGCCGCCGATACAAAAGGAAGTCCAGTGAGATCAGCAATATAGGCCGCAGCCCGGTCGCCGAACTCGGGATGGGCATTGAGGCCGGTGCCTACCGCCGTGCCACCAATCGCCAAGTCGTAAAGCCCGGGCAATGTCTTTGCGATGTCCCGGAGCGAATTATCGAGCAGCGTCACCCAGCCGGAAATTTCCTGCCCGAGCGTAAGCGGCGTCGCATCCTGCAAGAGCGTGCGTCCGATCTTGACGACCGAGGCATACGCCTCCGCTTTGGCGTTCAAGGTGTCCCGGAGTTCCTTGACGGCAGGAAAAAGGTTTTCAACTACGACCGCAGCAGAAGCAATGCTCATTGCGGTCGGAAATGTGTCGTTCGACGACTGTGACATGTTCACATGGTCGTTGGGATGCACCGGCTGCTTTGAACCCATCACTCCACCGGCAATCTCAATGGCGCGGTTGGAGATCACTTCGTTCGCGTTCATGTTGCTTTGAGTCCCGCTGCCCGTCTGCCAAATGCGAAGCGGAAAATGGTCGTCCAGTTTTCCTGCAATCACCTCATCCGCGGCCTGCACGATGAGATCGCATTTCTCGCCTGGAAGCTTGCCAAGGTCTTTGTTCGCGAGAGCGCATGCCTTCTTGAGTGTTCCCAAGGCTTTGATGAGCTCCTTCGGCTTGACGTCGTTTCCGATGTCAAAGTGGATCAGTGAGCGGGCGGTCTGCGCACCGTAATATCTGTCATGCGGCACCGGGATATCTCCCATGCTGTCGGATTCAGAACGAAATTTGGTGGGGTCGAAATCGAAATTGTGATTCATATGCGCCTCCAATTAACCGCAATCCTTCGGAAACCGGAAATCTTTTCAACCCGCTCGTTTGTGCAAGGTCAAATTTACCGCAATGACTTCGGCAGGCATATAACATTTGCGATTGCATTATCATAATCAGAAGGGCATACCATCCCAGTGAACACTTGCAAACTCATGATCTTTCGAACCATTTTCGCTCTATTAGCTGGTGCGCTACTCCACCCCGCCACGGGGCAAGCTGCGGACAAATTGACCGTTGCGACACTCGGCACGGTGCTCACGGATATTGCAAAAAACGTGGGCGGTGATGCCGTCGAAATTACCGATATCATCCAGCCTGGGGTCGATCCCCATGGATTTGAACCGACCGTACGCGATGTCAAAAAGATGATCGACGCCAAGGTTGTCCTCGCGAGTGGCATGGGGTTTGAACCCTACCTGCCGAAGCTGAGCCGCAGTCTGGCTGATGGACCGGAGTTAGTGATCGTAGGAGAATCGATCCAGCCTTTGATGGTGGAAGCACCGCATGATGATCATGCTCACGACCACGGCCACAGTCATTCCCATGGAGATGCGGGTGCGGACGGGAAAATGGCAGACCCACATTGGTGGCATAGTGTCGCGAACGCGAAGACGGCAACGAATACGATCCGCGATGCCTTTATCAAAGCCGATCCGGAGCGTAAATCGACGTATGAGGCAAATGCGAAGGCGTATCAAACAAAGCTCGATGCGCTTGCCAAGTGGATCAAATTAGAGGTCGCCAAGCTTCCCCGCGATCGCCGGGTGATGGTAACCTCACACGATGCGCTCGGATATTTCGCGCGGGATTACTCATTTGTCGTCGAGCCCGTGCAGGGAATTTCGACCAGCGCACAACCGTCGTCTAAACAAGTGCGGGAGCTGATTGATTTGATCAAGACCACAAACGTACGCGCAGTCTTCGCAGAGAACATCGAGAACCCGAAAATTCTGTCCGAGATCACCCGGGAAACTGGAGCCAAAATGGGCGGCACGCTGTATGCAGACGGCTTGGGAGCCAAGGAAGCCACGACGTACGATAGCATGATGCGGCACAATACGACGACCTTGGTTAACGGGTTGCAGTAGCAGCGGACGGCATCGTAGTTCATCATGAGAGGCAATCCCATCCTGCGTTTGATCCTGCTGACGCTCGCGCTCGTTGGCATGGGAGGAGCGGTCTCGCATCTAACCTCTGCTCGGTCAAATGATAGTAAGCAGATGTTGCAGCCACCGCCATTAGTCTCCGCAGTCGAGGAATTTGTAATCGAACTCACCTCCCCGCTGGCCCCGGATTCGGTGCGCCTAGAATCGACAGACACCCTGCTTGCGGATCTGAAAACGGACACGTATGCCGAGCCGCTGCCCATAAAACTCGCGGCGTCAGCAACAGGCCATGACCTTATCATACGAGCGGATTGGCCCGCCGACGCTCCGCATGCAAATGCACTCCGCGTGCAAATCTCCCGAGGCGGCGCAATTATTTCCGACACCACGCTGTGGGGCGACCCAGGAGTTGCAGATGTCATTGCGATTCCCGGAGGTGCAGGCGAATGAGCGATCATCTTGTGATTTCGGACCTCACGGTTTCCTTTAACCGGATTCCAGCGATCCATCATCTCACGCTCACCTTGCCATGCACTTCATGCGTAGGATTACTGGGCCCGAATGGCGCGGGAAAAACCACCCTTCTGAAGGCCATCGCAGGGCTCCTTCCCATCGAAACTGGGGGCATCGCGTTCAAAGGACACAGCGTCGTGGGTGCGCACCGACCAGGAAAATCCATCGCGTATGTTCCCCAGCGCGAGGCCGTGGACTGGGATTTTCCGATCACCGTGCGGGGATTGGTCGAAATGGGACGCTATCCGGCACTCGGACTATGGAAACCGTTTGCCACAGCAGACCGCCAGATCGTTGACCGTGCTTTGGAGCTCATGGACCTGAGCGATTATGCGTTCCGT
>JBGSMR010000248.1:0-3953 GCA_041740065.1 Chthoniobacterales bacterium | reverse complement strand
GCTCTTTGCCGGACTGACGCTCATCCTGCGACCGTGCGGAAAGAATCCAGAGGGCGTCGACCGAGCTCCGAACGCCCCGTCAATCTCACTAGCGCCCGCGGTGGTCTTTACTCCGTTTTCGCAGTTTGGAATGCTCCTTGCTGCCGGCGTTGTTTTCCACGCCATCCTCTGGGCTCGGAATACCACGTTCCTCCGCCGCGAGCTCCCCACGATCCTTCGGGTTGTCATTTTTGCCATCCTGTGGCTCCTCGCCACCGATCCCATCGGTGCCGCCTGGGGAGCGTGGACTTACGACCCCGCCCGGGTCGTAGGCATCTGGATTTTCGGTCTCATACCGATCGAAGACGTCCTTGGTGTCACTGTAGTCAGCAGCGCCGCCGCGAGTGCCGTCCTCGTCTTCGCCTATAGTCCCCGCCGTTGGGTCTGGTGATGGTTCCCTGGTGTCTGGCGCAATGCCACACTCAATTTTTTCAGAATTTGTTCTAGGAGAATACGGCAATCGGGTGCATAGTAATGAGATAGGTTGTTTTTAGTTCGGACTTTCGCCTCTGCGGTCAATCACTCTGGGCTGCGTGCTTCACGAACATTTGCTTGCTGACGCGTGCCAAACAACTCTCCCACTCCGAACATGCGAGAGCTTGCACTCAGGTTGATATCTGGGAGATCGAGCACGAGTAATTCCATGGAACCAGGGGATGGTTTTCGCTTTAGCGTCTGCGACGACCTGCGTGGTCCGCTAAGCAAACTCATGGGAACTGCTGGTTTTCGTTCGCTCCTCAGCCGCGCCCGCTCTATGGCCGGAGGAGAAATTACGTGGATCCTTGAACTCAAAATCGATGCGCAGGGCACGCTAGAAAATCTCGATGAAATGTCATTGAAGCACTCACCGTCTGCAATGCCCGAGGGTGAGCGCGCACTCGTCGCCTATTTGATTCATCTACTCGTAATCTTTATCGGCTCATCCCTCACGCTCGGGTTACTGCGGGATATTTGGCCCGAAATGGAAGACCTCAGGATTTGAACGAAAGACTCCGGCATGAAAAAAAAGAAAATCTCGTCGCGCCTGGCGCTACAAAAAATGGCTGAAAAACGGAATAAAGGCACTGCAATCCCCTTGGCGACTCCTGATGCACCCGGAGCCAAAGTTAAGATTCGTCAATTGTCAACCGGGGTGCGGGGCCTTGATGAAATTCTCGGCGGCGGGCTACCGGAGTTCTCGTTTAATATCCTTGCCGGCGCACCCGGTTGTGGGAAAACGACGCTCGCCCATCAGATCATTTTTGCCAATGCGACGCCGGAAAAACCAGCTCTGTATTTCACGGTGCTCGGCGAGCCCGCACTTAAGATGTTGCGATACCAGCAACAATATTCATTTTTCGATCTGACAAAGCTCGGCAAAGCTGTGCGTTTCATCAATCTAAGCAGCATCGTTTTGGAGCAGGATCTGGATGCTGTGCTGGAGGCAATCACTCACGAAGTAGAGAGCACCGGTCCCAGACTGGTAGTGGTTGACTCCTTTCGTACCGTCATTCGGAAGGCGAGGGGAGAGAGTGAATCAGACCTCCAGGGTTTCATTCAGCGATTGGCGTTGTTACTGACGAGTTGGGAGGCCACGACGTTTCTGATCGGCGAATACACCGACGCGGAAATGCGCGACAATCCTGTATTCACAGTGGCCGACGGTCTCTTCTGGCTCAGCCAAAACGTAGAACGCAACTCAGTCGTGCGGAAAATGCAGATCATGAAATTGCGCGGACAGGATTCCGTCCCGGGCCTCCACACCGTTCGCATCACCGGCGATGGGTTGCAGGCCTTCTCGCGCACGCTCGGCTTGAGCAGGAGCAAGCTGAGAACCAACCGATCAACGCGGCTTTCCACCGGCGTCTCTGAGCTCGATAAAATGCTCGGAGGGGGGATTTTGGAAGGCGACAGCGTATTGGTCTCGGGCCCGTCTGGAACCGGAAAATCTGCGCTGGCCACGCAATTCCTTGCTGAGGGTCTGCGTCGGGGTGAGCCAGGAATCGCGGCAATTTTTGAGGAACGTCCGCAAAGCTACGCCGACCGCGCGCGCGGCTTCGGTCTGGATCTGGATGCGCCGCAAGCAGCGGGGTCGTTGGAGCTTTTGTACCTCCGTCCGCTGGATCTTTCGGTGGATGAAACGATGCAAGAGATCCTGGATGCGGTTGAACGGGTTGGCGCGAAACGGCTCGTGATCGACTCGCTGGTCGGATTCGAAATGGCGCTTGCCCCAGGATTTCGTGAAGATTTCAGGGAGTCGCTTTATCGTATGATTGCAGCGCTTACCGGGGCGGGTGTCACTATCTTCACTACCGTCGAAGTCGAGGACACATTCACCGCGATGCCGTTGAGCAACTATGCTATTTCATTCCTCACCGACGACATTATTCGGCTGCGGTATATGGAAATCGACGGCCAGTTACGCAAGATCATGGTGGTGGTAAAAATGCGTGGGGGCAACCACAGCAAAGACATCAGGGAATACATCATCACGGACGAGGGGGTGGTAGTCATCGGCCCGCGCCAGACCGAGTATTTCCGTCTCACCACAGGGCTCCCCGAGCGGGCGGGTCGGCCAAGGGAAGCGGCACCGGAGCCAAAAACCACATCGTAGAAAACGCAACAACGCGGCTGAGAGCAGGTCGTTGAACTCAAAACAACATGAACGAGGATTTCACCTCCATCCGGGCAGACGCCGCGCGCGACCGGGTGTCTGCGATCAACGAGGCGCTGCTCATCACCGGATTGCGCCAGCATGAACTCGCCGAGGAAGCCACGAGGCTAAATGCCCAGCTTCAGCAAGAGATCAGCGAGCACCAATCGGCAAAGTGCATCTTGGCAGAGCAGGCTCGACTGCTCGATTTGAGCAACGACGCCATCATCGTTCACGATCTCCAAAGCCGGATCACTTATTGGAACCGCGGCGCGGAGGAAATCTACGGTTGGAGTTCCGAGGAGGCCATCGGTCGGGATTTGCACGCTCTGTTGAAGACGGAATTCGAAAGTTCTTTTGAAGAGATCATTGAGGAACTCCGTCGGGAGAGACGTTTGAAGGGTGAGGTCGTCCAAACGACCCGTGACAATCACCGCATTCATCTCTTATGCCGGTGGTCTTTGAATCACGAACCCGAGGGCCGCTTGGGTGCCATTCTCACGACCACCACCGACATCAGCGATCGGATTGTCTCGGAGCAGAAGCTGCGGGAAACCAACCACCGGCTCCAGCTAGCGCTGGAAGGATCGCGTATTGGGATGTGGGATTTTGATCTTCCGACGGGGATCATGCGGGTTGACGATTCATGGTGCACAATGATGGGATTCTCTCCCGGCGAGGTCGGACCATCCGGGGATTTTTTAGAACGATTCGTCCATTCCGACGATCGTGATACCGTGCGGGCTGAAATGGCAGACTGCGTCGCCCAAGGAAGAACTCTGATGGGTTCCGAATATCGGAGCCGAGCTAAAAATGGGGAGTGGCGGTGGGTGCTCGTGCGGGGACGGGTTATAGATTTTGACGCGATGGGCGCTCCCATCCGGGTCATTGGAACGGCGCTGGATGTGACGGAACAGCGGATGGCGAGCGAGGAACTACGAGACGCAAAAATTGCCACTGAGCGAGCCAATCGACACCTCAAAGCGGAACTGGAGATCAAGCAGCAGCTGACCGATAAAGCGCAGGCGGGAGAACACGCGAAGAGCAAATTTCTCGCAGTGATGAGCCACGAGATTCGCACACCGATGAACGGCGTTCTCGGCTATGCGGAATTGTTGGCATCAACGTCGCTCGATGAAGAGCAGCGCTCTCACGTCGATACGATTTCCGCCAGCGGAGAAGCACTGCTCCGCATTATCGATGATATACTTGACTTTAGCCGGATTGAGTCCGGTCAAACGGAAATCGAGGCGCGCCCATTCAGCCTGCGGGAGATGCTCGC
>JBGSMR010000239.1:0-6390 GCA_041740065.1 Chthoniobacterales bacterium | reverse complement strand
GGATCGATCAAGTCGTCTCGTCCATCCGCGATCAGGTGGACATTTTTGCAGTGGCAAATGTGGAGGAAGCGGAGGAGGTGATTGCGCAAGGTGCCGATCTTCCAGTTATGATTCTCAGCCCCTGCCTGCCAGACGAGCGTCCTGGCGCGGTCGCAACGGGAGCAATCGTCACGATCAGCAGCATCGCGGAAGCGCAGGCGTATGCATCCCTCGCGAGCCAAAACCACCCGGTGTCCTATATGCTGAAAGTTGACACTGGCATGGGCCGGGTGGGTGTCCCGCTGGCCGACGCAGCACGCGTGCTGCGCGAAGTCAGTGCGTTGGCTGGTGTGTCGTTGCACAGCGTTGCCACACACCTGCCCTCCGCTGACGAAGATCAGGAATTCACGACCCGTCAACTGGAGCGGTTTCATCAGTGGGTCACTGGAGTGCGGGAATGGCTGCCGGAGGCGCGATTACAGGTTTTGAACAGTGCGGGGGTTTTGGAGTTCTCAGATTTTAGTTACGATTTTGTCCGTACGGGCCTCGCGATGTACGGCGTGTCTCCAATAGCGGCTAAGCAGCACCTTTTTCAACCGGCACTCACATGGAAAACGCGGATCATTCAAGTGCGTGACGTCCCCGCAGGACACGGAATTTCTTATGGCCAAAGCTTTCGAACGCCCTTAAAGATGCGGATAGCAACCATCGCTGCAGGATACGCAGACGGCTTGCCGCGCCAGATTTCTGGGAATCAAGCGATGGTTCTCATTGGGGGAAAAAGATGCGCCATCCTTGGCCGTGTGACGATGGATCAAACCCTTGTCGACGTCACAGCATTGCCCGACATCGCTCCTGGTGCTGAGGTGGTATTGCTGGGAACGCAAGACGGAGCCAGCATCCTAGCGGCCGAAGCAGCTGCATGGGCAGGGACGATTCCATGGGATATTTTTACCGGCATCCGGGGCCGGACGATCCGGGTTCGCGCTGCAAACCCCTGTGGCAAGCACGTGTAACGGGATCACGCGGACTCTGATGGACGGCATCACTGCGGACGGTCACCGTAAAACCGAATGGCCGTTACCAAGTCCACCGCTCTTTGCAGCACGGTGTCCATAAGCCCGCCCGAGGCATTTCTATTTTCAAATGTTTCGGCGTCGATTTCTGGGTTCGTATTAGCAACCAAAGCGGCTTCATTCATTCGAGGTCGTTCGGATTCAAAAACAAACTGACTGACCCCCCGCTCCGCGGAGAGCCTGAATACCTCGGCTTGCTTTGCAGCGTCGAGGCCTACGACGATATCCGGTAAGACTCCGGTGGGATAAATCGCAACGGAACCAGGCAGGACAACCTGCGCCACCGCCACACGCAGGATTTTTCCATCACCAAGCGGCGAATCCTCAAACTCGACAGCCTCGCCGGAAGTTTGGGCACCAACGATCATCGCGTTTGCATTTGATCTCAACGTCGCAGCTAAGACCTCTGCCGCGCCGGACGTATCGGCGTCTGTCACTACCACTAGAACGCCGGTGAAAGCAGGATCAAGATTTGATGTGAAGATCCGTTCTTGCTTTGCCGAGGGCTTTTGAATGGAAAACAACAATTTCCCTTTCGCACAAAAGCGTCGCGCGAAATCAGCCGCCTTTTCAAAATCTCGGGATGCAGCCACATTGCGCAAATCCAGGATGAGTGCCTTCAAGCCTTTCTCAGCGAAGTTACTCAAAGCCGCGTCAATCTGAGCCAACGACTCAGCATCAAGCGCGGCAGGTCGCAGATAACCGATACGGTCATCGATGATCTCCGCCAAAAACGGCCCGGTGCTATTTTCCCCGCGGATGCTGTCCTCGTGCGTGAGCATGGCACCTGGGGAAAGTCGCAGGATCAACCCCTCTAAGGTAGCGCGTCGCAGTTCCTTATCGCCTGTCTTGGTCGCGTCCAGGAAATTAGTCCGCAACCCCGTGATGGCCTGCTCAACTTGGGTCTCGCTAAGGACATTGATCATTTCGCTTACCGAACGCTTTTGGGGAGGTGTCGGAGGAAGCGGAGAAATGGGCTCCGGCGTGGGTGCCGGTGCCGGTGCCGGTGTGGCTACTGGCGTCGGGGTTTCTGTTGGGGGCGATGCAGGCGGTTCGGCGGGTTGGGTGTCAGATGCCGGGGAGGAGGGGAGTTCCGGTTCGGGCGCGACGGGAGTTGCTGGAGCAGCGGGCACTGGCTCCGCCGCCTGGGCTGGCATCTCTGCCTCGGCGCGGGTTGAGCTGACAGGGGCGACAATTACGAAACAAAAGAACAATGCTAACTTCATGGTGCAACGCCAATGTCATCGCGCCGGTGCACGTTATCAAAGAGAATTTTATCTGCGGACGCGTAGGCAACCGTTCGCGCCTCCGAAACACCTCCTGCAACCGCCGTGACGCCAAGTACCCGCCCTCCGTGCGTCAGTAGCGAGCCATCAACTTCCCGAGTTCCAGCGTGGAAAATAACTACGCGAGCATCCTTTGAGGCATCCTCGACTCCAGAAATTGGAAGATTTTTAGAATACTCTCCCGGATATCCTCCTGACGCGAGGATAATACAAATCGCGACACCGCTACTCCACTGCAATTCTGAGATCTGCGCCAGTCGCGCATCCACGGTGGCCTCTAGAGCGTCGAGCAAATCTGACTCCAAACGCCGCACAAGAACCTGCGTCTCCGGGTCACCCCAACGGCAATTAAACTCGAGCACTTTCGGCCCGGCCTCAGTCAACATGAGTCCCGGAAACAACATCCCACGGAAATCCAAACCATCCGCAGACAGTCCTGCCATAAACCGGTCCATCACCTGCTCTCGAATCTGCTTTTCTAATACCGAATCGATCCGACCAGAGGGTGACACCGTGCCCATGCCGCCGGTATTTGGTCCGGTATTTCCGTCGCAGGCCTGCTTGTGATCCCGGCAGTCAGGAAACAATTGATACGTCGCGCCATCAACCAGCGCATGAATAGAGCACTCGGTGCCCTGAAGGAATTCCTCGATTACAACGCGACTCCCGGCGTCACCAAACGTCCGGGCGTCCATGGTGCGGTAGATCGCGTGCGCCGCTTCGCTGGGATTGGCGGCAATTATCACCCCCTTGCCAAGGGCGAGGCCATCTGCCTTGATCACAAGGGGATACTTTGCGGTCCGGGCGTAGAGGTGTGCGTCGGCGCTATGCGTAAATTCCCGAGATTCCGCAGTAGGAATTCCGTGGCGACGCATGAATTCCTTGGCGAAGATCTTCGAGGATTCCAGCTGCGCAGCTGCTTTGCGAGGACCAAAGGCACGAAGGCCTGCCGATTCAAATGCGTCCACAATTCCAGCGGCCAGAGCATCATCGGGTCCGACTATGGTTAAACCAATCGCCTCGCGCTGGGCGAAGGCAACCAGGCCATCAATATCCGAAGCTGCCAGATCCACATTTTCCCCGACTAAAGCAGTTCCAGGATTTCCTGGAGCAGCGAAGACTTTGGTTACACGGGGGGATTGGGATAGCTTCCAAGCAAGCGCGTGCTCACGGCCGCCGGATCCTACGACAAGGATTTTCATAAGTTGGTAAAAGGGGACCCGGTGCGGGTCATTTGAAAACGAGGACTGTTTGCTGAGTCGGCAGGGACTCGCGAGAGAGCAACGCAGCAGGGCCATTCAGCCGGTGCACCGATGTGAATCCAGCGGCAAATCGCGATATGGCACCGCTCGATCCCATCGGAATAATCAGGGTCGGCTTCAACCCCTTGATGATTTCCAAACGGTTTGCTGTCGTTAGATGGTCGCCGCTCAGCGGCAGGAAAAGAACGTCTACCGGTCCCAGCCGAGAGAGGTCCTGAGCGGTCGGCATGGATGACACGTTGCCCAGAAATCCAAATTTCAACCCGTCAGACGCCCAGCGAAACATCACGCTCATCTTTTCGGTCGCGGCGGGATCGTCGGGGTTGCGATAGACCGGCACTCCAAATAAGCGGACACCTGCAGCGGAATTTGCCCCCACGCCGACGCTCCCGCGAAACACCCGCGGCGTATTTTCAATGCCATCGACGTAATTTCGCTTGGAGTCCTCATCGGTGATTAAAACAACATCCGCCTGCAATCCTTTAGGGGGCGAGGATTCGGTGGTTCCCGGCGAAAAGGGATTCGTCAAGATCGACAACCCGAGGGATGTGCGAATGCGAAACGACTCATAGCCATACCAATCCACCCTTACCAACCGTTGAGGGCTAGATTCGGGCATAGGAATTACCCGACCACCGCAACCGGAAAGAATCACCGCGCAAAAAACTACTACAATTCGAAACAT
Source organism: Chthoniobacterales bacterium (assembly GCA_041740065.1). GTDB lineage: Bacteria > Verrucomicrobiota > Verrucomicrobiia > Chthoniobacterales > JAATET01 > JBDNGG01. Next base: position 2,102 of record JBGSMR010000239.1, on the reverse strand, counting down.
CTCGATGGTTCTAGTAGATTCCCGGCCATGATACAAGCGACACGCCACCTCAGGAGTCGTGCGATTTTCGGATCACCGCAACGAGCTCCCGTCCTTCACGACCAGAATACGCAATATCCGGAACGAAACTTTCTAACCATTGAAACCCCTCACCAAAATACTCCCTCAACGCCCCCTCTGAGACACCAAAAGGAGGGCCGTCATCGTCGAGGCCATCCCGTGGATTGAGGTAAAAAACTCCCAATATCGCCCCTTGAGGACGCAGTGCAGCATGCGCAGCCCGCACATAATCAAGACGCCTCCGGGGTGGAATTGCACAAAAGCAGGTGTGTTCGATCACCCAGTCGAAGCTACCCACAAAATCCTGTGGCAAGTCAAAAAAATCCGCATTGACGTAAGTTTCGTTGGCTACTCGCGGATATGTTTTTGCCAGATGAGTAGCCGATGGCGCGACATCCAATCCGACAGCGTCCAACCCATGCGCAGCCAGCGCACGCACGTCATGTCCACTGCCGCAGCCCGGGACGAGTACCCGCCCGGTAAGCGCGCGATTCTTGAGCCACTGAATCAATGGTGGGCTAGGCGCACCTTTATCCCATGGAGTATCCTGCTGCTGATACCTCGCTTCCCATTCCTCACTCATGATTCCCAAGGATGGCGTGAACTGCCCGCATTCCACGACCGGTGTGCGAGTTCTGTAAATGTCATATACCGCACTCCTTCGCCAAAACCTGTCAATTCCGCTGGTCGACCATTCCAGATGCTCTCCACAAAATCTGCCTCAACCTGCCATCCGCGGGCCGTTCCCGGATCCGGAGGGATCTCAATTTCATCTTGAGAGCGCACAGCGCTGAACATCAATCGCTGGTTGAGAAGATCCATTCGCAGGGCACCACACTCACCATCGAGACGAATTTCAGAGACTGGGGGCCCGGACGCGACACTTGTCACATGCGCCACTAGTGCCATCCCGGACGCATAGGCTCCCAGAACGCTCACGGAATCGGGTACGGTCACAGGTTTAGAATTCCCCTCTCGATCGCAACGCATCGGAGAAAATGTCCGGGCCTCCGCCGTGATCCACTCGGGATTCGATGGCCCAAGCCAGCGCTGAAGTGTTTCGTATAAAATCCCGAGTGACATCGTATTCACACCACTCAGTTCTACATCCTGACGCCACGAGCGCTCGGTGGCGGGGGATGAATTGGTGGCATTTGAGAACGTGATTCGTGCCTCACGCAATGCGCCGAGATCTGGAAGCAAGCGCCGGATGGTGGAATCATGATTGAGCGAAAAGGGAGCCGGCACGACTTGGGATACAAGGTCAGGGTGGCGCGACGCAGCAGCCTGCATTGCGTGGGCTTCGCGTAGATTGTACGCCATTCGAGCTTCGACAAGGACATGTTTTCCCGCCTCCAACGCAGCCACCGTGGTTTCCGCGTGCATGTTTGGCCACGTTCCAATGCACACGGCATCAATCGTTTTATCCGCGACCATGTCCCGCCAATCCGCTACAACCCGCGGAATTCCAAATGCCGCAGCCACCCGGCGGCTCGATTCTTCGGAGCGGTTACAAACGGCGGCACACACTACCCCTTCGATGGATTGAAACCCAGGCAAATGGCGGGCCCGTGTATTTTCTCCAGCTCCAATCAATCCAATCTTCAACGGTCGCATACGCACACGATGCCGCAGTCGCTGCGATCTCGCAAGCGGCTGCTTTCAGCGGCCCACCACGCTTCCCAGAACGGCATCGACGGCGAACCGTGTCCGGCGGATCTGTTCGCGCCAGCGTTGGGCATATTTCCACCGATCAGCCAGCGAACGGAGTTGCAGGGGCGTCACGGTCGCCGGCCAATTTGCGTCAAGCTCCCGCGTCTCGGCAGCCAATTTCACAAGGATATCGTCCACTTCCGATGCGAGCGAAACAAGGTCTGGAAGCATCGCTTTGAGCTGTCCAAGCACCAAGGCCCGATCGAGTGATGCCTTCACCCCAGCCTCCCCGAGAAGCCGGTCGCTTTTCTGGAGTATTGGGGCGATTCGAAATGCCATTTCGGCGCTTCCTTTGAGTTCCGGAGCCGTCTGCTGCGTCTGCTGCGGAT
>JBGSMR010000198.1:0-4889 GCA_041740065.1 Chthoniobacterales bacterium | reverse complement strand
TTGGCCAGGAAGTAGAGAGCGTGGGTGGATACCTCAATGCCACCACCACCCATGATCACACGGTTTATTATGGCGCAGCCCCGGCGAACCAGTTTCGCCGCCTCACCGCCGTACTCTGTGATATGTATATGGAGCCGCGGTTTTCCGAAACAGATATCCGGAAGGAGCGCAGTGTCATTGCGGAGGAGATCTTGATGTATCAGGACGAACCCTCCGAACTCGTGCAAGAAATGCTGTGGGAGGATCTATGGCCGGATCATGGCCTGGGCCGCTCGCTTACCGGCAGTCTCGAGACCATCGAGCAAATCAATAGGGACGATCTAATTAAGTTCCGTGCGAATTACTATCATGCAGGCAACACGATCGTATCCGCCGCCGGGTGCGTGCGGCATCAAGACGTGGTCGCGCGGGCGGAGGCGCTGCTTGGTTCATTGGCACGGGGTAGAAGGACTGCTGGACGTGCGGCTCCGGTGCTTCCCCCTCATCCGAGGATTCGAATCGAACAGCGGGAAACCCAGCAAACGCACGTTGCCTTTGGTGTGCCTGCGTGTGACCTGTATGCCGAAGATCGCTTTGCCGTCACGCTGCTGAACATCCTCCTCGCAGGGAATATGAGCTCGCGCTTGTTTCAAGAACTTCGCGAAAAGCGTGGGCTTTGCTATTCCGTGAGCTCTAGCGTGAGCCACTACGCGGATACCGGCGTATTGAACTTTTATGTGGGATTGGACGCTAAAAACCTGCCATTGGCGATGCGACTGATCGGACGGGAATTCTCCCGGCTCCGCAACGAGCCGGTGAAAGCATCTGAACTCAAGCGCGCCAAAGATTATGCGATCGGGTCTGCCCGGATGTCCCTTGAGCGTTCTACCGCCCAGAGCTCAAGGTTGGGATATTCTGTTCTGTTCTACGGACGGGTCGTTGACCCTGAGATTGTGCACGACCGCCTCCTTCGAGTAACCTCGGAGGAAATTCAGCGCATCGCACAGGCTAGTTTGCGCCCGGAGTGCATGACTCTGAGCCTGGTCGGTCCAGTGGCTCCCACGGCCCCGATCTGCGACTGGATGAAGAGCGGCTAAGACCGGATTCAATACTCGAACCTCACGCCCACATTGGCCCACACCACGTTGCCCTGATCGACTTCTCGAAGCGCGTCCATGGCGACGCTGTAGTTTACTCCAGCAAATGCGGAGATTACCCGGTTGATTTGCCAGTTGGCTTGAACTCCGAATTGGAAATTGTTCCAGCCGTAAGCGTCTTTTGTATTGTAGCCGAAGTTTAGACCCATCAACGCGTAGGGCTGGAGATTCACGGGGAGACGCCCGAGCGGCACATCACCGTCGAGGCGTAATTCCATGAAGGTGCCCGGGGTATTGTTCAAGTTAGTAATCACTGTCGCGCTAGGCGTGACATAGGGAATCGCTGTCGTGCCGAGAACGAGAAAGACTTCGTTACCATAAACGCCATGCTCGTGATTGTGCTCTTCACCGTGCTCTGCGTGATCCGCATGTTCTTCGTGATGATCCTCCTCCTCGTGATGCTCTTCATCGGCGTGGTCGTCGTGACCCTCATGACCTGCCTCACCAGGAGTATAGCGAAAATTGTATCCGGGAATGATGAAAATCGGGCCCGCTTCGATATTGTAAGCAGCCGTAAAATCCCATTCCTGATAGTCATTCCCAATGCCGAATCCCGACCACGCGCCAAAGATGAAATTGTCCATGGTGACGGACAGCTCTGTGGTGTAGGCGCCGTAGGTCCCGGTTTCGTCCACGCCATAATGCACGTGCCGACTTTCCCAACCAGTCGTCAGGCTTGCACCCCACCATCGGTTGTCTGCTTCCAATACCGGTGCTTCAAACGATTTAGCATCTGCAGAGTGGTCGTGTCCGTGGTGATCCTGCCCGTGATCGTGACCCGCATGCGGGTCTGCGACTGCCGTTTCAGTGGTGGAGCGATGAATGTGCCCCGGTCCGTGAGCCCAGACAACAATCGGAAGTAATGCGGCAAGAATTAAAGTAAGGTGTGCTTTCATCTTTTTAAAATAGTTGCAGAAAGAAATGATATTGATAGCTCAATATCAAATTAAATTTCAAAAAATTTACTCTGTGCGAATTCCTAGTGCTTCAGGTGTTCTTTTTCGCTTCCGATGTGAGGCAGACGTCGCACTGTCCGAAGAGGACGATTTCATGCTTTTGCACATGGAACCCGGTGGGGGCGAGGGATTCTACGCCTTTTAGGCAGCCGACCAGATTGAATACCCGACTACATCCGGAGCAGAGGAAAAAATGGTGATGGTGCCGGGAGGCGCTTTCGTAGTGCGGCGAGATCCCTGGGATATCAACGAGGCTGGCGCTGCCATCTTCGACAAATTGTTTGATAGCCCGGTAAACCGTAGCGATGCCGAGCGACGGAATTTGCTCTTTTGCAATGACGCAGATTTCTTGCGGGGTGAGGGGGCGGTTGGCGGATTCGAGGATTTCCGCGAGTACGCGTTTTTGCTGAGTCGTGTATGCCACGAGGAGAGTTTGCCAGCGGGGGGGCAAGCGTCAAGACCGCATCAGGCAGGTTAGGAGTGCACCTGTACAAAAAATTCAGATAACCCATCTGAGCTTTAAATTTTTTGGCTTGAGCGATGTCTAGCTACTAGACGCACTACTACTTATGAGTCCATCTGCACCTCACCAATCCAACAGACGAGCCTTGCTCGGACAAATCGCCGACATCACCCCATGCAGCCCGAAACCCTCGCCCAAGAGTGGCGCGAGCGTTTTGATTCTAGCGCCGGAGGCACCCGACGCGTCGGCCCTTACTACAAGCATCAGGTTTGGCGTGACGGACGTAACATCAGTCGGAGGGTTCCTACTTCCGAGGCCTCTCAGTTGCGCGAAGACATCGACAACGCCAAACGCTACGAGGAACTCACTGACGAACTGGCCCGTATCAACATCGAGCACACCCGCGAGTTGCGAGCCACTGAGGTATCCTCTGGCGAACAGGCCGAGAGTGAAAAAAACTCCAGGCCGAAACGCGTGCAGAACGCTTCGCCGCAACCGAAGAGTTTATCGCCAAAGCCAAAGCGGCACTGCGATCGGGCGCGCCGGGCGAAAGCCCGGAATGGATTGAAACCAGTTTGCGCGAAGCGCTGATGCGCGACGGCCAGCGCATCAGCGCCCGCACCCGCGAGGCCAAACCCGGATGCGTCTTCACCCAAACCGACATGGACGCGCAAGGCTAACCCTTGTGTGACGAGGATGGCAGTCCGCTGCGTGACCCAGACTCCACCAGTTACGTCGGCACCTATCAGGGATGTCGCGAAATCGCCGTCCTCCTCCACCATGAATCCCGTGCTCTGCTTGTCGCCCACCCGGATTGGTCCCCTTCCAAACGCGAAGCCATCCAGCGCCAGATCAACTGCCACAAGAGCCACTCCACGCGAACCCATTTCGGTCGCTTTCGCCAAGCGGGTCTCAGCATTGGTTCCGACGTCGTTGAAGCAGGCTGCAAAACCGTCGTCGGTCGCCGCCTCAAACAATCCGGTATGTTCTGGAGTCAGATCGGAGTCGGGAATATCCTCAGACTACGATGCTTGGTTCTTGGCCCACACCTTCAAAACGCCAGGAACGAACGCGGAGCCTTCAACGCCATGGAACAACTCAAGGCCAGACGTTAGTCAAATCAGGGTATCAAACTGGCAGCCTAACTTTTTCGTCCTGTACTCACCTTAACACTCCCGAAAGAATGCCCGCCACTCGCATTAGGGTGACGAAGAGATCCTTGAGTTGGCCTCTTGCCATCCTAGAACCCCAAGAGCTTTCATACCTCACAAGCACCGCTCTGTAGGACCTTGAGGTCAGTCAGTAACGGCATAGATCGCCGAAACTTCGTCCGCGATAATCTTGAGTCCTTCTCTGACGGTATCCTCATCCATCGCGAAATTGAGGCGGATGCATTGGCTAACGTGGGCGTCAACTTCGGGACAACCGAATCCAAAGTAGTCACCTGGAACCATGAGAACACCTCGGTGTTTGAGCCGAGAGTAAAGCTCGCGAGCTGGAATCGGGAGATCGCGGAACCACATCCACAAAAACATGGCGCCTTCGGTTTCGTGGACAAAGTAATCAAGCGAAGGATCAAAAATTTCAGTGATCCACTCCCGCGCTTTCAGTGCTTTAGACTGATAGTAGGGACGGATCATGTCGTGCACGATCGTATCGATCTCGCCGGATTCGAGGAATGGCGTTACGAGCGCCTGGCCGATGGTGCCATTTGCGAGACCGGAAACAGCGCTCATTGCCGCAATGGCACGGGTGATTTCAGGACGGGCTATAACCATCCCCGTGCGTGTGCCGGGTAATCCGAGCTTCGAGAGACTCAGAACCAGAATCGTATTATCGTTCCAATGTGGGGCTCCTGCTTTAAAAAGAATTCCTGGGAAGGGTGCGCCGTATGCATTATCGACGATGAGTGGCACACCAGCCTCGCGGCACAGCGTGTCCAGATGCTCCATCTCTGCATGAGTCAGCACATTGCCGGACGGATTGGTGGGGCGGGAAACACAGACCGCTGCGCAATCTTGATCCAAGTTTAAGCGTGAGAAATCCACGCGATACTTAAAATGATGGGGGCCGGTAAACGTGATCTCTGGCGCCGAACCGGAGAACATTTCGCTGTTCAATCCCTGATTGGCGTAACCAATATACTCCGGCATGATCGGAAAGATGACGCGTTTTTTGCGTCCTCTGTCGTGGGATCCTGCGAGGAGATTAAATAAATAGAAAAACGCCGTTTGTCCGCCTGCGGTAATGGCGATGTTCTCTGCGCCAACATTCCATCCGTAGGTGCGCTGAAGATAGCCAGCGAGGGCAAGGGCGAAGCGGCTGTTGCCTTTG